>JAZSAO010000425.1:0-2418 GCA_045601945.1 Faecousia sp.
ACATAGGATCCTTCTCTGCTTACTACGAAATCGGTACAAAATTGGGTCCCCCTACTGCCCTCTCCGCCGCAGTCGCGGCACCTCTCCCATTGGAGAGGCAAGGGCCTATACCAACTTGGTGAACTGTTCGACAAACGAAAATTTGAAAGCGGGAATGTATGAAGGGGTTCTTGCGGTGTGTAAGGGTAGGTTTTCGGATGTTTACAAAATGTTTTGATTTTTCCTCTTGACTTTGGGAAAAATCGTGGTATGATGAAGAAAAAGCGTTAGCACTCTGGTGGATAGAGTGCTAAAATGGTTCTCTGAACCGGAAAGGAGTTCCTATGAATCAGAATAAATATACCCAGAAATCTTTGGAAGCCATTCAAGAAGCCCCTAGCCTTGCGGCGGCAAACAGCCACCAGCAGATCGAGGAAGTCCATCTCCTTCTGGCCCTCCTGCAGCAGGAAAACGGTTTGATCCCACAGCTTTTGCGGAAGATGGGTGTCTGTGTAGAGAGTTTCGAAGCCGCAACACAGGCACAGCTGAAAAAACTGCCCTCTGTGACCGGCAGTGGTCGAGAGGCAGACAAGTTCTATATTTCCCGTGGCATGGACAGCCTTCTGGCACAGGCAGAGGAACAGGCACGGCAGATGCGGGATGACTTCGTTTCTGTAGAGCATCTGTTTCTTGCCATGCTGGACCGGGCAGATGATACGGTTCTGCCTCTGTTTACGGACTATTGCATCGTGAAGGAAGGGGTTCTCCGTACCTTGCAGGGGATCCGGGGCTCTGCCCGTGTGACTACCGACGACCCGGAAGCCACCTACGAAGCACTGGAAAAATACGGTGTGGATCTGGTGAAACGGGCCAGAGAACGAGACATGGATCCCGTCATCGGTCGAGATGAGGAGATCCGTAATGTGATCCGCATCCTGTCCCGAAAGACCAAGAATAACCCGGTTCTCATTGGAGAACCCGGTGTTGGCAAGACCGCCATTGCCGAAGGGCTTGCCCAGCGGATCGTCCGTGGTGACGTACCCAAATCTCTTCAGGATAAGTCCGTATTCTCTTTGGACATGGGTGCCCTCATTGCAGGCGCCAAATATCGTGGCGAATTCGAAGAACGCTTAAAGGCAGTTCTCAACGAGGTCAAAGCATCCGAAGGACAGGTCATTCTTTTTATTGTCGAACTCCACACCATTGTAGGTGCCGGGAAAACCGAAGGCAGTATGGACGCAGGCAACCTCCTGAAGCCTATGTTGGCAAGGGGAGAACTCCATTGCATCGGCGCCACCACCTTAGACGAATATCGGAAATATATCGAAAAAGACCCTGCCTTGGAGCGCCGCTTCCAGACGGTTCTGGTAGCAGAGCCTTCTGTAGAGGATACTATCGCCATCCTCCGTGGGTTGGACGAACGGTACGAGGTTTTCCACGGTGTCAAAATTACGGATCAGGCCATTGTTACCGCTGTCACTCTGTCGGATCGGTATATTACGGATCGTTTCCTGCCGGACAAGGCCATTGACCTCATTGACGAGGCCTGCGCCATGATCCGCACGGAAATGGATTCCATGCCCACAGAACTGGATGTGGTGCGCCGTCGGATCATCCAGATGGAAATTGAAGAAGCCTCCCTGAAAAATGAAACCGACGATCTGTCCGTAGGTCGTCTGGCGGAACTGCGGAAGGAACTGGCAGAGCAGAAGGATGTTTTCAATGCCATGAAGACCCGTTGGGAGAACGAAAAGAACGCCATTACCAAGGTGCAGCAGCTGAGAGAACGGATCGAACAGTTGGGCAGAGAGATCGAAACTGCAGAGCAGAACTACGATCTGGAAACCGCCGCCCGTCTGAAATACGGAGAACTGCCGGAGGCAAAGAAGCAACTGGCCCATGAGGAACAGCTTGCCCAGAACCATCGAGAAGAAAGCCTCCTGCGAGACAAGGTCACCCAAGAGGAAATCGCAAAGATCGTAGAACGTTGGACAGGGATCCCGGTTGCAAAGCTTGTAGAGGGGGAACGGGAAAAGCTCCTCCGCTTAGACGAGATCCTCCACAAACGAGTGGTGGGACAGGATGAGGCGGTCACCGCTGTGACGGAAGCCATCCAACGTTCCCGAGCGGGGATCCAAGATCCCAACAGACCCCTTGGCTCCTTCCTGTTCCTCGGTCCCACAGGCGTGGGTAAGACCGAATTGGCAAAGGCTCTGGCAGAAGCCCTCTTTGACGATGAGAAGAACCTGATCCGCATTGATATGTCTGAGTATATGGAGAAATTCTCCGTATCCCGTCTCATCGGAGCGCCTCCCGGCTATGTGGGCTATGACGAGGGCGGACAGTTGACGGAAGCCGTTCGCCGCCGCCCCTACAGTGTCGTCCTCTTTGACGAGGTAGAAAAGGCCCATCCCGATGTGTTCAATATCCTTTTGCAGG
>JAZSAO010000426.1:0-6079 GCA_045601945.1 Faecousia sp.
CTGAATTAAACACAGAACCATGCTAACAAATTGAGAGATCGTCGTTGCAAGAGCGGCAGACCAGACGCCCCAATCAAACAAGCCGATAAACAGCCAGTCCAAGATCACATTGATGATGGATGAAATGATCAAGTAATACAGGGGATGCTTGCTGTCGCCCACGGCCCGCAAGATTCCCATACACAGGTTATACATGGATGTAGCCAAAATACCCATAAAGTAGAACCGAAAATACTCAACAGAAAAGGGCAATACCTCATCCGGAGTTCCCATCCATTTTAAAAGCACCGGAGTTACGCTCACGCCTAAAACCGACAGAAACAAACCGGATACAAATCCAAATATAATCGTCGTATGGATGGACTTTCGAAGCTGGTCAATATCCTTTGCCCCAAAGTATCTGGCAATGACGACACCGGCACCTACGGAAAGTCCCCCAAAGAATCCAACCAGCATAAATACCAAGCTGCCGGAGGATGTAACTGCTGCATACTCGTTAGAAGTACGGTATTGCCCCACGATCCACGCATCAGCGGTATTATACAGTTGCTGAAACACCTGTCCCAAAAATATGGGGAGGGCAAAAATAAGGATCCCCTTCCAGATAGATCCTTCCAGTAAAGTATTTTTGCTTTTACTGTTGATGTTTTTTTGCTTCATGCTCTAAACTCGCCTTCTTTCTGGGGTTATTATATCACCATGCATTCTCTTCGTCAAGGTATTCGACGAATTTCACGTTTTTTCATTGACTTATTGCTAAATTCCCTGTATAATTGTTGTGATATGCAGAAAAATCAAAGGATCATTCTCTAAGGATCTTATTACAGATAGGAGACTCTCTATGAAGAAACTACTGATCACTCTTTTGTCACTGATCATCGTTGCAGGACTGTTTGTGGCAGCTTATTATGTATTCTGGACTCCGGAAAACTTCGCCATTTTAGGAGATAAGAAGTTAAATGAGAACAATTACGAAGCTGCCGCCGAACGATACGAGATCGCCCTTCGACTGGCACCGGAAAATCACGATTATGTCATGACTCTGGTTAAAATCTACACCTTAGAAAATAATTACACTAAGGCGGAGAGAACCTTAGTCAATGCCATTCGTATCAAACCCACCGCCCAATTATACTGCACCCTTTCCCGGCTGTATGTTGAGCAAGATAAGATCCTTGACTCTCAGCTAATGCTGGACACCATTACAAACGAATCCGTTCGTGCTGAGGTAGAAGCCCTCCGTCCCCAAAGCCCCACCTTCAGCCACGAAGGCGGCAATTATGACAGCTATATTGAAATTACTATTCAAGGCACAGGTGGAACGATCTATCATTCCGTCAATGCCGAATATCCTTCTTCTCACTCGGAACCCTATGCACAACCCATTGTTCTGGGCGCAGGTAAGACCAATATCCAAGCCATCGTCGTCGGTGAAAACGGTCTGGTATCCCCTATCGTTACTGCTGACTATGATGTAGTTGGCATGGTAGAAGATCTCACCTTCCAAAGCCCCGAACTGGAGACCATGCTACGTGAGCAGTTATATATTCCCAGAACCGACAGCCTGAAAACCAGTGATCTTTGGGAAATGGAAAGCCTGACGGTCCCCACCGAAGTCACTACGCTGGAAGACTTGAAGCATTTCCCCGCTCTGAAAGAACTGGATGTGCGGGGCTGTAATATCGAAGATTACACTCCCCTAACCTATGTTCCCACCTTGGAGATCCTAAACCTGAACGGAAATCTGGTCTCCTCCGAAGCACTGGAGCATATTGGTCAGCTTTTAAATCTGAAAGAACTGTACCTCTCCGGCTGCGGCATTTCCGGCATTTCCGCTTTGACCCCCTTGACCGCACTGGAAGTTCTGGATCTCTCTGACAACAGCATTCGAGATATTACTACTCTGACTCCCATGAAGTCTCTCGTAAAGCTGAATCTCCGATCCAATGCCATTTCTTCTCTGGATGCACTTTCCGGATTGGCAACCCTGCAGGAGTTCAATATTTCTTACAATTCCATTTCTTCCCTTGCACCTTTACAACAGTCCATTCATATGCGGATCCTTCACGCCGAAAGGAATAAACTCCTTAGCATCGGCGCTCTGGGACATATGGCAGACCTTGATATTCTGGTCGTGTCCGGCAATGAATTAGAAGATATCAGCGCCTTAATCAACTGCACACGGCTAACGGAACTTCGGGTCGATAACAATTTCTTGACATCTATTGACTGCATCGGTAAGATGCCTTTGCTCACCTATCTGGACTGCAGCTATAATCAGATCACAGCCATTCCCGAGTTGGATCCCATGAGTCATCTACAGCAGTTCTATGCATCTAACAATCAAATCGCCTCTGTGTCTCCTTTGGCCGGCTTACCGGAACTGACCTACGTCAACGTAGACTACAACGAAACCATTGAGGATATCGAAGTTCTGTCCGGCTGTCATCTCCTTGTACAGGTCAATGCCTTCGGCACTCATGTCAAGGAAGTCAAGCTTCTCACCGACTACGGCGTTATCGTAAATTTCGATCCCTCTTTTGCAGATCAGGATCTCGACGGTTAATCGAAACAGACTACAGGATTTTCTCCTGTAGTCTGTTTTTTTCTTGCTATCATTGGTAAAATATGCTATGATAATTGTGCTATATTCCCACCGAGGAGGCTGTTAATTATGAAACGTTTCTTTTCCGTGCTCTTAGTCCTAACCCTGTTTATAACCCTTCTGCCCCCTGTTCCTATCAGTGCCGCCCCTGCGGATCTGGGTGCCATGGTATACAATATGCCTACGGAGCAGAATCTTTTCCTCACTCTATACAATGGCAATGATTCCGGCTACCGTTGGAATGTTTCCGGTATTGCCGAGCAAAATAGCGATCTGCATCTGTACGACGTAACCGGAAGCAACTGTAATTTTAAGCTATATCTTGCAGAAGGTGCATGGTACGGAATCAAATTTATCAAAGACTCCGGCATTGATCGTTACGTTGACGTGGCGAATAAGTCCACCGCCGAGGGAAAAGCTCTCCATATTTGGGAAAGCAGTGACGGCAAACTCATCGGAAACAACCATCGTCAGTTCGCCTTCTATAAGGCCGGAACCGACGCTCAAGGGAACCAGCTGTATTACATCAAGCTTCGACACAGTAATATGTTCGTAGGTGTAGAGAATAACTCTGTAGCCTCCGGAAGCAAGCTGATCCAAACAGCAAAAAATCCTCGCAAATGGTACGTTACCCCATCTGTAGTCCCTAATAAATCAGGAGAATCCCTTCCGTGGACGCAAAGCACCGGTTTATATTGCGAACTGTTTGCAAGAAATACCATGCAATCCGTCAGTGTTAAGAATCGAGAAGGCAATCTTGAAACAGACGGTATGGGTTTGAATCTCTATACACTGGGTCAAAGCAGTCGCTGGCTCCTGCGCTATAACAGCACCTACAAGGCCTACGAGATTGCCTCCACAAAATACGAAACCGACAAAGGACTGGGTCTGACAGGCAAAGTCTGGGACACCGCGTCTGAAGGTGCAGATACCGATTTAAACGTGTGGAGCAATCAAAGCAAAGCCGCCAACGAAAACACCAGTCAGCTGTGGCGGTTCATCCGCAACAGTGATGGCAGCTATTATATTTATAACGCCCGTAGCGGCAAATTTGTCTGCATAGACGGCAGTGACTTGATCCAAGGCGAAAAATCCAAAGCACAAGCTTTTATTCTCTCCCCCTTGTCTACCACAGCAATTCACGTATATGGCAGTCTTTTTGGCAGTGATCGGGAAGAATTAAATTGGATGAAAGCCATTCCCGACACCGCCCTCCTTTCAGAGGTCAACCTCCCCGGCACCCACGATACCGGTGCTATGGCTGTTGTACAGGATATGAACGGCGTGCTGGACAATACCTCCATCACCAAATGCCAGAAGCACTATTTTGAAGAACAGCTGGCTACCGGTGTTCGTAGCTTTGATGTTCGTTGTAATGCAACAGCCTCTGCTACAAGTGTTGATGATGTTATGATCATCCACGGAAACAACCTTGTTCAATGCTACGATCGTTACGGCGCACCTCTGAGTTTGGGAAATATTCTGTATCTCTCACAGCAATTTCTGAAAAGCCATCCCTCTGAAACCGTTGTCCTTCTCATTAAGCCCGACGACGGCACTCACGAGGATCTGGCCCGTACACTGAAAGCCTATATAGAAAAAAATCCCACTTTATTTTGGCAATCCGACACTGTTCCCACTATGCGACAGGCACGGGGCAAAATCGTTCTTCTCCGTCGTTTTGAGACCAATGCTTCCAATGCCATGACCGCCTTCGGCCCCGATCTCACCAACTGGGATGATCAAGATTATGGTGCAGTAAAGGGGCTCATCAAGCTACCCGGCACAACAGGCAGTTCTGTATATATTCAAGATGCCTATCAGCAGACCGGCGGTGCAAAGAAGGAATATGTTACCGGTGCTATAAACCAGAGTGCATATGTTCCCAAAGATGCTTATATTTACAACTATACCAGCTGTACGCTGGGATTTGTCATTGATACCACCCGTGATGTCAATGCATGGCTCTACGGACAGAATCTCGGCGGAAAGAGATTGGGCAACGTAATGCTGAACTATTCCGATCTCACGCTCAATCAAAAGATCTACCGCTCCAACCAATTTACACAGCCTGCATTGGATCCGGAAGTCACCATTCACCATAGTTTGAATTTGGCAAGTGATATCTCTCTGAATTACATGATCCCTGCGGCTCTGCTTTCCTGCTACGATTCCTTCTATTTAAGTTGCACTATCCCCACGTATACAAATGGTAACCTTACCGGAACCGTGAGCAAGACTTTGACCCCTGTATTAAAGGGCGACTATTACACCTTTACTTTAGATGGACTCACCGCTGTTCAAATCGGAGATCAGGTCTCCGCAAAGCTGTACATGAATCGCTACGGATTCCAATATTATTCCAATACAGATAACTATTCCATTGCAGATTATGCCTACTCTCAGTTAAACAAGAGCAATTCTTCTGCCGAATTGAAGGCACTCTGTTCTCAGCTTCTTGCCTACGGCTCTGCGGCACAGGTATTTAAAAACTATCGTACAGACACCCTCTGTGACCGTATCATGACTGATGTGCATCGGAGTTATCTGACCGATCTGTCTACGGTTTCCTTCGGTAACAACAATCATCAGCTGTCTGATTTGGAGTCTCCCACGGTTCTCTGGGCAGGAAAGGGTCTAAATTTGGACTCAAGAATCCAGTTGCTGTTTGTCATTGACCCTGCATCCTACGGAGGAAATGTATCAGATTTAGAAGTGCATCTTTCCTACGAAGATATCTATGGCGCTACGCAAACCGCTATTTTAACCGAGGCTCAGTTGTATAATGCCGAAAAGGGCCATTACGCCTTCACCTTCTCCGGTCTTATGGCATCGGAACTGCGTCAGATCGTCACCGCCACTGTTTACACAGGAGACCGGCCGGTCAGCCGGAGTCTGCAGTACAGTGTAGACACCTACGGAAACGGAAAAACAGGCAGTCTTGCAATCCTTTGCAAAGCCATGGTAGCCTACAGCGATGCCGCCAAGGCATATTTCCTATCCTGAGCAGTCAGACAAAACCGTATACACCAAAACAAAAAAGAGTCCGGAGAAATCCGGGCTCTTTTTATGTATACCTGCGAAAATAAAGAGTGTATATTTTAAATTCTATATCCGAATACTTCGTCGCCACGCAAAAGACGATCTTTTATATCTTGTGCCAGTAATGGCAATTCATAAGCAAACTGCTCCAGTACTTCTGTTCCATTCCGTATATACAACTGATCTGTCGTGCAGTTCTCGGTAATATACCCATAGTATTCATCTCTTTGTGCTAAATACAAAATATTAAGGCAAACATTCTCATTATAGAATTGGTATAAATACAAAGGTCCGGAGAAGAAAGCTTTACCTCTTGCATCTAATAAATCTCCCAAACCTTACTCATATAGGTGTAATATTTATGGTTCTTCCTATCAATGATGCCATAGGTCATTTTGTACTCTCCTTTGCGGTATTGATAGAGGCAATCAA
>JAZSAO010000427.1:0-2855 GCA_045601945.1 Faecousia sp.
AGGTGACCTGTGCCTTCAAGCTGATCATGGAGGATATATTCCTCGAGCTGCTCTTTTACATCGTCCGAGGCGATGTCTATTGCGCCCACGGCGGTGTGAACATCATCGAGAGTATCTCTTTCGTGAAACAGTCGAATCACATGATTGCCGAAGTCATTATCCGCATAAAGCTTCACCTGAATCTCGGCATCCTCATCATCCGTGAGTGGGATTCTGTGGGGGCCTTTACGAATGCCAATCTGACCGAGCTGCTTATACAAGTCGAACTGGTCAATCGGAAATTCAATGATGGCTGTCTGATCATTCGCTGTGATAATTGCATTAAGCACGATTCATCACTCCTTTACGATGCCAAGATCGGCATTTATTTCATATATCTTTTGCCCAATAGCAGTAATGACAGGTACGCTCACTGCGTTACCTGCCATTTTATAAAGGTGACCATCCTTCAGTCCGGTCGCCTGTGCTTTATTGAATTGTTCTTCAGTAAATCCCTGGAGCAACCAACACTCCACAGGCATCAACTTTCGGATTCTTCCTTTATGGTATATACCATGTTTATCTTGGGCTGTAATGGTAAACATGGGTTCGTCCGGCTCTTTAAGTCGCCGTCCTTGCTGCCGTACCTTTTCTCGGTCGGGAGTAAGCATAGCCCTGGGAGGCTCGTCCTCGATCAGCACAGCAGAGTGTTCACCTCTGTGGTTGCTGACACCCGAGTCTTGCCTTGCCGTAATACACCGTGCTACTTCAGTAATCTTAGGATTTACATTCATATCGATGAAGTATAATCCCGTCTTACCGCCCCAACCACCGGCGCTTGCACATTGGGTACATGCTACACCGTCTGTTTCGTAGACTCTTTGTCCCTGTGCGCCGGGGATAAGCTGCTTAAGATTTTTCGCATAGCTGCTTCCGAGAGGAAATACTTTTCCGGCACATCGTGCATCAAGATATCCGACAATGTACAGCCTTCTTCGCTGTTGTGGGACTCCGAAGTATTTGCTGTTAAGCACCATCCATTCGAGATGATACCCCATTTCAACAAGCGAGGAGAAGATGGTAGTAAGCGTCCTGCCGCCGTCATGCGATAACAAACCGGGGACATTCTCCAAGAGTAAAAATGAAGGCCGTTTCTCTGCAATGATTCGGGCAATTTCAAAGAACACAGTACCTCTTGTATCTTGGAATCCGAGCCTTCGCCCTGCAACAGAGAAACTTTGACAAGGAAATCCGGCACAGAGCAACTCAAAGTCGGGCAGTTGTTTTGGGTCAATTTCTCGCAGGTCGCCATAGTTCAAACCTCCTTCTTCTCCGTAGATGGCTTTATATGCCTTTGCAGCATTGGGATCAATTTCAGCGTGTCCAACACACTCGTAATGACCTGTCGCCATCAAGCCAGAATGGAAACCTCCGATTCCTGAACATAAATCAATGAATTGGATAGCCATATGGCATCCGACCTAACAGTTTTTCATTTCACCTCACTCTCTACATAGTCTGATTCTGCATGGACTGCTCTTGAGCCTGATCTCTCAATTCCTGATCGATTTCCTCTTGAGTCAGTCTGCGGAAGGAGTCCTCGGGACAGAGTGCAAGGGTTCTTCCGTTATCCCACCGCATATGGATATTTGCTCCATCATCCACATGATCTACTGTGCCACGCATTCCATCATCAATAGGATGATATGGATCGTTCATGTGCAAGAGCATCACCCGAGTGCCGGGCGGATACGATTCTTTGTATTCCTCTGCCTGTCTATGCAAGCGTTCCCAATCGTTCATTTACTGTACCTCCATATTGAATAGTTCTTCGGGAGACCAGTTGATGGTGAAATCCACACTTTCAATGTTGTCGCAACGGGAAAGGAATGTGTCATCCATTTCTATTCTTTTCATGAAGTAAGCAACTTCCTCGGGTGTGGCTCGATGTGTTTCTTCCTCTCCGTACAGGTAGGCTTCTGCATGAATTGCGACTTCCGTTTCTTCATCAATGTCCCCCATAAATCTGTCGAAGGCAGTCCAGCCTTCAAGGTCGTCATACTCCCTTGGGATACCACCCACAAAGAATTTGACTTCCTGGTCGTTTGCGGTCGCTCTAACCGAAGAAAATAACAAAGCCATATTTATCACCAACTCCTTTCTACTGCATTGTCATTTCGGGGGTAGGGCTGTCCTCACCGAGCATCGATGTGAGAATTGTTCTTCGGGCAATGGCTGCTTCGTATTTTTCATAATCCTCTTTCGAGACTTTTTCACCATAGTCCAAGGCAAGTTCTGTGCCTTCGATGATCGGTGCAAGTTCTTCAAGCTCGGTACGAATTTCCTGTTCAGAAGGACACACCTCAATGCCTGACTGCTTGAACATAGAGAGGCTATAATACTCTCTTGCCCAATTGGGATGCAGCTTCAAAAATTCCTCATTGGAGGCATTGATGCCGAGGTTCGGATTGCCGTATTGGTCTTCCGTGTCATACACCATTTCGATGCTTCCGTCTTCCATAAGGATTTTCATACCTGCCTTGATTTCCTTGCCATTCTTATCAAAATACTGCATGGGACATTTCTCCTTTCCGATTTATTTACTCATCCTCATGGTTGGAGGAGGGAGTACAAAACAAAAAAGGAGGTTGCGCATAAAATGTAAGCGCAACCTCCCAAGACATAAACATTTAACAATTAGAAAAACGAAAAAAGGGGCAGATCCTGCGAAATATATCGCAAAATCTGCCCCTAAAAGCCCAGGTATTTAGTTCAAGTCCTCCCCAAAGGTCGTTTTTGGGAAATGATATCTTTTGAATTCCACCTTGAAAAAAGGCACGAAAAAACCCAGAAACCGTTGTGGTTTCTGGGTTTTC
>JAZSAO010000428.1:0-1869 GCA_045601945.1 Faecousia sp.
GATGAATTGCAGACATTGCATCAGGCCTTTCCCAATTTGGAACTGACCTATGGAGAAATGGTGCCTGCCTATACAGCTACCTTCTGTAACGAGGACGGTACAGTGCTTCATACCCAATTGGTTCGTAAGGGCGGTACTTGCCCCGATCCTGTTGCTACGGGGAAGATCCCTGCTCCCACAAAGGCTTCTACCGTAGGAGAGGAGTTCTATTTTAAAGGCTGGGATTTTCCTTTGACGAATATCCAATCGGATATGGTTTTTACAGCCCTGTTTTCTTCCATTACCCGTCGGTATACGGTCAGATGGTTTGACGGCTCCCGTTTGTTGCAGACGGATGTGGTACAGGTGTACGAAGGGGTATCTTACAGAGGGGCAGACCTTGCCTCAACAGAGGCAGACGTGATCTGGATCGGTTGGGATAAATCCCAAGAGGACTTGGACTCCGTGGTTCGGGATCTGGACGTTTATGCGACCTATATGGCACCCTTGGAGGAGGTTCCCCGACGGGAGGGCTATGATTATATCTATTCCGATGATCCCAATGACAACAGCGGCTTTAGTCTGCAGGAATTTTATACGATCATTACCAAGGGCTTGGCAAAAGAGTATTTCCAAGTGGGAGATGAGATCAAAATGTGTGTCAGGACCTCTGTCTTTGCAGACACAGAGATCGTGCTGCAGGTTTACGGCTTCGATCATTATAAGCTGACAGACGGCAGCGGAGAATTCGCCAAAGTGGTATTCGGCATGAAGGGCGTTATGAACGCCGGCAGACAAATGAATACTACCGCAACGAATGCAGGGGGCTGGGCAGCTACAGGAATGAGAGCCTTCCTGAACGACAAGGTATTTCCCGCCCTGCCGCAACGGTGGAAGGGGATGATCAAAACCGTGGATGTTCTCTCTACCATAGGAGGCACCTCTGATATGATCGCAAGCTCTGAGGATAAGCTGTTTCTCTTTTCCCTAAGTGAAGTGGGAGGAGGAACCGGCGCACCTTATGGCGGTGAGATTGACGAGGGCGCGGAGCGGAAGGGCTTTGCCCTGTTTACCAATAGCTCAAGTCGAGGGAAGAAAACCTACAACGGAACAGGCAGCTACAGTCTCTGGTGGCTCCGTTCCCCGGATGCAGCTGGGAATACGACCTTCAGAATGGTTACGATAGCGAACGGAGGCATTGCGTTGGGCACTATAACCAGCAGCTCCGCTCAAACGGCTTCCAATACCACTCTGGGTCCGATCAGGATCAGCTTTGGGTTCTGCATTTAAGGGAGGAGGATAAGCAATGATTTATCTGAAAATCGAGGAAGAGAGCAGAACGATGTTCTACGCCATAGAAAGCCCCTGCTATGTGCTCCGGCAGCGCAATGGGATCATCGTTCGTTGTGAGGCAGGGAAAAAGGCCCAGGGAATTGTCAGTCCTGACGGGAACGAGATCTGGCAGCTTCCGGGGAGAGAACCTCTTGGAGAGGGGTACCCTGTGGTACAGGAGATCACCATGGCAGAGTATGACGAGCTCCTTGCTCTGGAGACCCAGCCGGAGCTCCCGGACCCGGAGGACACAGACCCGGTGATCCCCGAGGACACAGACCCGGATACCGTCCTGACCCGTGCAGAGCTGACGGAAAAGGTCATAGAGTTGGATGAAGCTCTACAGATGCTTTTATCGGGGGTGACAGAGGATGAATAAGGAACTGAAAGAGAAAATCCTTGCGTTTAACCGATTAGCTAAGGAGCGAAGCGAGAAAGCCTCCGATATGGATGTACTCGTAGCGGAACTCCTGAAACTCCCTCCGGGGCAACTCAAGAAGGTGCTGACAGAACCGGTGCTGCAGGTACTGGCAAAGTACGGCTATGAGGGAGGAGGTT
>JAZSAO010000429.1:0-8419 GCA_045601945.1 Faecousia sp.
ACCGTTTTCTGCTCATCATCCTACGGACTCGGTACTTTAGGGGTAATCCCTACTGCCCTCTCAGTCGCCCAAGGGCGACAGCTCTCCCAGAGGGAGAGCCAAGAGACTCTGCGGACTTGGTAAAGGCCCATGCCTCTTCCATTGGAGAGGCAAGGGCTGATTCTGATTTGATAAACAGTTCGATAAACTGTGAAATGGGCGTAGCCCATGTTTTTCAATCCGTGGCGTAGCCACACATCAATTGTTCATTATTCATTATTCATCAGCAGCGCGACTTCATTATTCATTACGAACCAACGGTTCGATAAACTCTGATCTGACTATATCATAGGGACGAAGCCCTATTTCAATCCGTGGCGTAGCCACACCGAAACTTTCAATTTTCAACTTCCAACTTTCAACTATACAAAAGACGCGCCCCGGTTTGGAGCACGTCTTTTGTGTATCTATTTTTATTTCAGGAGCAGTTCTGCGATCTGTACGGTGTTGGTAGCGGCACCTTTTCGAACTTGGTCACCACAGCACCAGAGGCACAGCCCGTTCTCATCGGTAAGGTCGGGACGGATACGGCCCACAAACACGATATCCTGATCAGATGTATCCAGAGGCATGGGGTATTCCTTATTATGGAGGTCATCTACCAATTTACAGCCCCTTGCCATAGCAATGGCTCGTTGTGCTTCCCGAACCGGAATGGGGCGTTCAAAGCGAAGATTGACAGAAATGGAATGGGAGCGGACAACAGGTACGCGAACACAGGTACAGCTGACTTTCAACTCCGGCAGATGGAGGATCTTACGGCTCTCGTTCTGCATCTTCATTTCCTCACTGGTGTAGCCCTCGCACTGCTCGCCGCCGATCTGGGGAATCAGATTGTACGCGATCTGATGGCTGAATACTTTAGGCTCATAGGTACGACCAACGCGGAGTGCTTCGATCTCCTCTGCAAGTTCCACGGGTCCACCTGCCCCTGCACCGGAAACCGCCTGATAGGTAGAGGCGATCATGGACTGAATGGGAGAGAGTTCATTTAAAGCATGAACTGCAACCACTGTAATAATGGTAGAACAGTTAGGGTTAGAGATAATCCCCTTGTGATTCAGCGCATCTTCGGGGTTGACTTCGGGAATCACCAGAGGTACATCGGGATCCAGACGGAAAGCGGAAGAATTGTCAACAAAAACCGCGCCGACATCCACAATGTCCTTTGCATATTGCTTCGCAATATCACTCTCAGCTGCGCCGAGAACAATATCCAGACCACGGAACGCTTCCTTACAGGGCTCTTCGATCATAACAGGCTTCCCCTGCCACTCGACAACCTTACCGGCACTGCGGCTGCTGGCGAAAAGACGAAGTTCCTCAACAGGAAAATTCCGTTCCTCCAGAATTCTCATCATTTCTCTACCGACTGCACCGGTAGCGCCTAAAATACCCAATTTGCAAGACTTCATAATTTTACCTCACTTCCTATGATTCGCAATTCATGGGACAGATCATTTTACAAATGCGTTATACAGAACCCGAACAGCATCGGCATAGTCCTTTTCGTCAACACCTACCAGAATATTCAGTTCCTCGGGCCCCTGAGAGATCATACGGATGTTGATCTTAGCTTCTCCCAAGGCATCAAAGATCTTGCCGGCGGTACCGGTGCGGTATGCCATTTTTCTGCCGACAACAGCGATGATGGCCATATTGTCGATGATCTTAATGCTGTCCGGACGCATTTCTCTGCGGAGATCTTCTACCAGAGAATAAGTATGGGGCCCAAGCTTCTCCGAGGGGCAGACCATAGAGATACAGTCAATACCCGTGGGGGTATAGCAAATAGGAACGGTGTTGTTCTCAAAGATCTCTGCCATGGTCTTCAGGTTTCCGACAGAGCCTGCCATGCCCTTCTTGTGGATGGTAACGGCAGAATAGTCACACTTGCCGGCAATGCCCGTGACAAAGCGGTGACGATCTGCGGAAGTTTCCTTGAATTCCTCGCAAACAACGGTGCCTGGATTCTCGGGATCGTTGGTGTTACGGATGTTTAGAGGGATATTCTTCTCTCGAACGGGGAATACGGTCATCTCATGGAGAACCTGTGCACCGCTGTAGGACAACTGGCGAAGTTCGCTATAGGTTGCGCGTTCTATGGTGCGAGGATTCTCTACGATCTTGGGGTCAGCCATAAGGATACCGGAAACATCGGTCCAGTTTTCGTATACGTCTGCATCCAATGCGGCAGCCGCCAAAGCACCGGTGATGTCGGAACCGCCTCTGGTGAGGGTACGGATCTTACCATCGGGCATGAGACCGTAGAAGCCGGGGATAACCGCACAGCCATCACGGACAATGTTGCGGAGGGTAGTATAGGATTTTTCCTGATCTACCGTTCCGTCATAGTGGAAATAGAGCCAGTCACTGGCATCAACAAAGGGGAAGCCCAGATAATCTGCCATAAGAACAGCAGACAGATATTCGCCTCTGGAAACCAGCTCCTCACGGCTAATACCACGGTCCATCTTGTCCTTTAGGATATCCAGTTCTGCTTCGATCTTCAGAGTCAGACCCAATTCGTCACGGATAGAAATATACCGTTCCCGAATCATGTCGAAAATGTCAGCATAGGACACGCCATAGCGAATATGTGCATGGCACAGGTACAGCAGATCTGTGATCTTGTTGTCCCCGGAAAACCGCTTACCCGCTGCGGAAACAACCACAACACGGCGGGAGGGATCAGAGTTTACGATATCTTTAATTTTCTTATACTGGGTGGCGTCAGCCATAGAAGTGCCGCCGAACTTTAATACTTTTAACATAGAATCTCCTTTATAACGCCGTAAAGGCGGAATATGATCGTTAATTTGCCCTTGCTTTTAATCCCTAAGGGCTGCAAAGAAGCAGTCGTTTTTCTTGGCCCAAGCATGCATTTCCTCTACGGAAATCGGCTTCAGAAGCACACCATGGTCCAATATCTTCGTAATCCTTTCCCGGAGCCAGCTATCTGTGTGTGCCGTACGAACGTAGTAGGGGCGGAGGATAGAAGAATTGTCTACGGGACGGTCTTCTAACTTTTGGGTGTAGAATCCCTTTTGCCCGTTGCAGATGCCGATGCAGTCTTGCAGAACATTATATGCTGTGGGGTAGCGACCTGCACCTTGTCCGTAGAAGCTCTGCTTTCCGATATGCTCCCCTGTCAGAGAAATATAATTGAAATTCAGAGGCACTGCCGCCTCAGGCAGCTGTGCGTCCATGAACGCCGGCTCAATATATGCCGCCACACGGTCTCCCAGATCTCTGGCGGATGCCATCATTTTGCAAACCCTGCCCAGCTTTTTACAACTCTGAATGTCCTCGCCGGAAAGCTTATCGATACCGGCTACGGCAATATCCTCCTCCTTCAGCACACAGCCGAAGGCAATGTTAGCGGAAATTACCAGTTTCCGTCGGATGTCCCCACCGTTCAGGTCTGCAGAAGGGTCTGCCTCTGCATAGCCCAAACGCCGGGCAGCTGACAGAGCATCCTGAAATTCCAGTCCGCTACAATGCATTTGATCCAAAATATAGTTAGATGTGCCGTTCATAATACCGCTGATACGGGTCACGTTTTCCTGTTGCAGAGTTCGCTCCAAATTGGGAAGCCAAGGAATGCCGCCTCCTACACCTGCTGAGCAGCGGAAAGTTACGCCCTTCTTCTCTGCAAGCTCGATCAGTTCCCGATAATGCGACGCAACCAGGAGTTTATTTGCCGTAACAAAATGCTTCCCTGCCTCTATAGCGGCCTTTGCATATTCATAGGCGGGGTTCATGCCGCCGATGGTCTCTACTACAATATCCACAGTCGGATCACTGACGATCTCCCGAAAATCCGATACCACTTGGCAGGTTAACTCCGGTCTGGGCCTGCGGCTAAGGACGTATGCAACATCCATGTCTTGGCGTTTTTGGATGTATTCATATACGCCCCCGCCAACGGTACCGTATCCCAAGAGGGCAATCTGTAGCGGTTTTTTGTCCATAATGAAAGCCTTCCTTCTTTTTCTGTAAAAACCCTTGCTTTTTGTTGGAAAACATTATATCATATGGAGGAACAGAACGCAAGAAAAAAGATGACCTTGCATAGAAATTCAGAATAAAAATTGAGTCCAACTCTTTGGAAAGTGAGGTTTTTCCATGCTTTATCACAGCACCCGCAATCAAAACATAACCGCAAGTGCCTCTAAAGCCGTTTTACAGGGACTTGCTTCTGACGGAGGTCTGTATATTTCTTCTCTCCCCGCTTTCCCATGGGAAAGTCTTATGGGCTTAGATACCATATCCATGGCAGAAAGGATCCTGTCCTACCTCCTTCCCGAGATCCATAATATGGAAGAGCTTGTAAAGCAGGCTTACTGTGGCAAATTCGAATCTGACGGACTGACCCCCTTGGTTCCCGTAGGAGATCGTTATGTACTGGAACTGTTCCGGGGTCCTACCTCTGCATTTAAGGATGTGGCTCTTTCTATGCTTCCCCGGCTGATCACACAGGCCAAGGGGCAAGAGAATATGCAGGAGGAGATCCTGATCCTCACCGCCACCTCCGGGGATACAGGAAAAGCCGCTATGGCAGGCTTCCAAGACGTACCGGGAACCAAAATCATCGTCTTCTATCCCGACCAAGGGGTCTCTGCCGTACAGAAAGCTCAGATGGTTACCCAAGAGGGTAAGAACGTCTGTGTCTGCGCCGTTCGGGGAAATTTTGACGATACCCAGACCGGGGTTAAGGAAATTTTCGCCACCGGCGTAGATTCGGGCTGTGGCACCGTCCTGTCTTCCGCCAACTCTATCAACATCGGCCGTCTGGCGGCCCAGGTGGTCTATTATTTCAAAGCCTATTCCGACCTCCTGACCAACCGTCGCATCTGTAAGGGCGAGAAGGTAGATTTCGTTGTTCCCACCGGAAACTTCGGTGATATTCTGGCTGGCTATTACGCTAAAAAGATGGGATTGCCCGTAGGCACTTTGGTCTGCGCTTCCAATCAGAACGATGTTCTGACAGACTTCCTGACCACCGGAACCTATGACCGCCGCCGTCCCTTCCACAAAACCATTTCCCCCTCCATGGATATTCTGGTGTCCAGTAATTTGGAGCGGCTGCTGTATCTGTTGTGCGAGGATTGCGAAGAAGTCGCTTCCTATATGGCACAGCTGAAAACCGAGGGTTTCTATACCGTTTCCGAAAAAATCATGGAGCAGATCAAGGCAGAATTTGCCTGCGGATCTTGCGATGACGAGCAAACCAAGAAGGTCATCGGCAAAGTCTGGGCAGAGCAGAGCTATCTCATGGACACCCACACCGCCGTCGCATGGAAAGTTGCCGACGAGGTCAAGAGCGACCGTCCTGTTGTGGTTCTTTCCACCGCTTCCCCCTATAAGTTCCCCGCTGCCGTCCTGTCTGCCCTTGGGGAAGAGCCCGGGGAAGACGAGTTTGCCGTTATGGAGCGGCTGAACACCCTGACAGCCGTTCCCATTCCCGCCGGTCTGCAAGGTCTGCGAGAAAAGACGGTTCGCCACAACACAGTCATTGACAAAGAAGCAATGGCTGACTTTGTTATGAAGAAGGTGAAGGCATGGAACGAGTAAGCATCCGCGTCCCGGCAACCAGCGCCAACATGGGTCCCGGCTTTGATTCTTTCGGCTGTGCCCTATCTCTGTATAACACGTACACCTTTGAAATTATCGAAAAGGGCTTGGAAATCTCTGGTTGTCCCGAGGAGTACTGCAACAGCGATAACCTGTCTATCGTTGCCTATCGGGATACCATGACCGCTATGGGTCTGCCTATGGATCCCCTGCGGCTGTCCATTCACTCGGACATCCCCGTATGCCGTGGCTTAGGCTCTTCCTCTGCCATGCTGGCAGCCGGTGCTATGGCGGCAAACGCCCTCCACGGCAATCCCCTTTCCAAAGAGGAACTGTTGAACATCTGCACCCGTGTAGAAGGTCATCCGGATAACCTTGCTCCCGCGATTTTCGGTGGCATGACCGCAAGCCTCATGCGAGACGGTGTCCCTGTCATGGCTCGCTTCCCTCTGTCGGAAAAACTGCGCTTTACCGCTCTTGTACCGGATTTCCACCTAAGTACCGAATTGGCACGTTCCATTCTGCCCAAGGAGATCCCCTTTGCCGATGCGGTGTTTAATATCTCCCATGCGGCGCTTTTGCTCCGCGCCTTGGAAACCGCTGACATTGACATGATTTCCTTTGCTCTCAATGACCGTCTCCATCAGCCCTACCGCAAGGGCCTGATCCGGGACTACGACACCGCCCAACAGATCGCCAAAACCTGCGGAGCCGCTTCCTTCTGCATTTCCGGCGCAGGCCCCACCTGCCTGTGCATTTCCGATAATGAAGAAGTTGGCCTGCGCCTAAGTCGGGAACTGCCCAAGGTGCTTCCCAACTGGCAGGTACTGTCCCTTAAGTTAGATGTGGAAGGCGCAAAAATGATTTGATTTTCACGAACCGTCTCGGCTATGATTCAGAAAGGAGGCTCCTATGGAACAGGAACGATTGGCTATCATCTGTTTATGCCACCAATTTAAACGTGAAGACGGAATCCGCACCTTGTCTGCAGCGGAGTTCCGAGAGTTATCCGCTCTGCTTAGCCGATGCGGAAAGACCCCCGGTTCCCTGTTCCATATGTCTGCCGCAGAATTAACATCCATGGGCATTGCACCTGCAGAGGTTTGTCGAATCTTTACCCTTTTGGATCGTATTCCCGTCATAGAAACGATCTTAGGCTCCTTTGGCAGTATGGGGATCCACGTGGTCACCTCCGTGGACTCCGCCTACTTCCCCGCCCTGAAAGCCACATTAGGTCCCAACTGCCCCCCTATGCTGTGCTACACAGGGGGTCTTTCCCTGTGCAGAAAACTTGCCATTGGCTTTGTCGGCTCCCGGGACATTTCTCCGGAAGATGGGGAATTTGCCATGGGTGCTGTTAAGAAAGCTGTTTTGAAAGGCTTTTCCGTTGTTTCCGGTGGCGCCCGAGGAAGCGACTCCGTTGCCGAAGATACCGCCCTTCATTTGGGCGGCACCGTAGTAGAATTTCCTGCAGTTCCCCTCCTGCGGCGAATGCGGAGTCCCAAGGTCGCCTCTTTTTTAGAGAAGAAGCAGCTACTCTTAGCCTCCCCTGCAGCGCCCGGTACCGGTTTCAGCAGTTCTCTTGCCGCTGCCAGAAATCGATTGATCTACGCCCATTCCGCAGCCACCATAGTGATCCGGGCAACCGCCTGCAAGGGCGGCACCTGGTCCGGCGCATCTGACGCCATAAAGCACAATCTCTGCCCCGTTCTGTGCCGCAACTATCCCTACGAGGGAAACCGGAAGCTTATCCAAGCAGGAGCCGTTTCCATAGATGACACTTGGGACGGCGCCATTCCCCACAGTGTATCGAAGTCTCCGGAGTCACAGGAAAGCCCCTGCGAACTCCCCGAACAGTTTTCCATTTTTTAACACACCCCGCCCCTATGATCCCCAAACATGATTTTCATATTTTTTGAAAAAATAAAAAAAATTCAAAAAAGCTATTGACAAATTCGGATCTCCGTGGTACAATATCTGAGCAATCAGGAATTGCGAACAACATACGGGCGAGTGGTGGAATTGGCAGACTCGCTAGATTCAGGTTCTAGTGTCCACTCCGGACGTGCGGGTTCAAGTCCCGCCTCGCCCACCAAAAATCGACAGATCTCGAAAGAGATTTGTCGATTTTTACTTCTTCACTCTTAACTATTCACTTTTCACTATTTTAAGGTGTCGATTTTTGGAAAGTTAAAAGTAATAGTGAATATTGAATAAGTATTTTGTCGGCTTCGCCGGTTTTGGGAGAGATTCTTATGGGCAACAGTATTTTGTTGGATAAATCCAAGACATTTGCATTAGATGTAATTCGTTTATGTAACGAAGTAAAAACGAACAAACGAGAGTCCATCCTAACAAATCAGCTTGTTCGATCCGGCACCAGTGTAGGAGCAAACATTCGGGAAGCCTTTTATGCCCATGGAAAAGCAGACTTTATTGCGAAACTCCATATCGCCTTAAAAGAGTGTGCCGAAAGTGAATATTGGTTAGAGCTTTTATTAGAGGGTGGATATACCGAAGACAAAGCCATCTTGGAACACTGCATTGAACTCAAACGCATCCTGATTGCCTCCATCAATACTGCCAAATCCGGTAAAGCATAGCCTATATTCAGAAAGTCCCCATCAAACTCAAAAGCCCTTGGATTCCCAACAAAAACCGGGATCCAAGGGCTCTTTGATACTTTTCAGCAATTTATATCTGATTGTCAGTACGATCGTCTTTGGGTCGTTCTGCGGTCGGCAGGGTAGTGGATGTATGGATGGTATCAGATATTGGACGGAGGGATGGTCTGCTATTCCAT
>JAZSAO010000430.1:0-5316 GCA_045601945.1 Faecousia sp.
GTAAAGCTTTGAAAACCTAAGTTGTCATATACGATATGCCGATTATAAAAGGTAGCATTATTGTTATGAATTGCATGGGTGTCGTATCCTAAATTCCACAGTTCGGAGGCAATAGACAAAGCTCTTCCTGAATCTACGATCGTCATATAGGGGTATTCCCCTACTCCGAAATGGCTGAGATTCATACCGGTAAGAACTTCAAATTCTGTATTGGCGGTTCCGGCCCCTATACAGGGCACCGACAAGAAGCCGTGGGAATAGTTTTCTTTTAAACGGCGGAAATTGGGAATCGGATCATAGGGATATGACAGATCCTTCATGTAATAGGGATCAAAAAACGATTCTAACTGCACAAAGATCAAATTAGGTGTATCTTTACCGGTTTCTGGGAGTTGATGGTCTTGGTTCTCTACAATCTCTTGAACCTCAGTGAGAGAATATGCGTCCGGTTCTTTCACACCGCCGGTTATAAAGCTTGCGGAAAAACAATAGGCAAATCCGTTGTCTTCATATGCTTTTGCGATATTGTGAAACTCGTCTCGGCCATCAATGATTTCCCGTTTTTCAAAGGGTACATCAATGGCGACCATGAGCAAGAGTAGGATGAGAATATGGAATGTGGCAAATAAAGGAATCCAGTCTTTCTTTTTTACACAGATCCATATGAATATGATCAAGCCGACTAATGCGGATATCAAAAGCATCAAGCCTACAAGGGCCAAGGGGGACAGATAGATCGTAAATATATCTCGTACAGAGGACATTAGGAAAATATCCCGTGCAGTAAGAGGCATGGAACGATATCGCATCAAAATTGCATTGGCAGTACAGATACCGATCCAGAGCCCACCTATCAGAGATAGCCAAAATGCTCGTTTTAGAAAGAGCAGAGATATACATAGGGTGGAATATACGATCAGAATATTATAGATAAAGGCACCGGTTCTTTCTGTAATAAAGAGAAGCAATTCCCTACAGCTTAGTCGGGAAAGGAACTCCATAAGGACTACTCCTACTACAGAGACTAAGAGAAGCTGTAAGAGAAGCAAATAGTTTTTCTTGGTGAATTGATGTGAAAAGGATAAAAAGTATTTTGACGTCTGAACATTCAAGGACATATTCCCCCCCTCCTCTTAGGTTTTTAGTCCAGCTATAGTATATCACTATGATATAAAAATGCAACCCTAAATTCTCTCTGAAATATGAACAATTTTTAACATTGTCTTCATTCCAAGGAAAAAACCTCTTGATAGGAGGCTCATTCAATGATATAATAAAAAAGATTGATAATGAAACTGAAAGGATATTTACTGTATGACGACCATTGATATTTATTCCGGTTTTTTAGGTGCCGGTAAAACGACCTTGATCAAAAAGATGATTCGCGAGGCCTACGCAGGTGAACAAATCGTTCTGATCGAAAATGAATTTGGCGAGATCGGTATTGACGGTGGATTTTTGCAGGAAGCAGGAATACACGTTAATGAAATGAATTCCGGCTGCATTTGCTGTTCTCTTGTTGGAGACTTTGGTAAGGCTCTGACACAGGTTATCCAAGAGTATCATCCCGATCGGATCCTGATCGAGCCTTCCGGTGTAGGTAAGCTCTCTGATGTTGTGGGTGCGGTAGAGCGTGTAGCGGATGAAAATGTCCGTCTGGGTAGCTTTGTTACCGTAGCGGATGCTACCAAGTGTAAGATCTATATGAAAAACTTCGGTGAATTCTACGCCAATCAAATCGAAACTGCAGGGACGATTCTTCTCAGCCGTACGGCAACCATTTCTGAAGAGAAACTACAGACTGCAATGGAGATCCTGCGAGAGCATAACCCGAAGGCGTTGATTTTGACCACTCCTTGGGATCAGCTTACGGGCAAACAGATTCGTGATGCTATGGAGGGTCAGGATTCCTTATCTCGTCAGTTAGAAGAACTTCTCCACGAACAGACACACCATCATGACCATGATGAGCATTGCACCTGTTCTCATTGTACAGGTGAACACCATCACGACGATGCACACCATGAGCATCACCATCACCGCCACGATCATGACGAAGATTGCCATTGCCATGAGTGTGAAGCGCATCATGAGCATGAGCATCATCACGATCATGAGCATCATCACGATCATGAGCATCATGAACATCACCACCATGACCATGGCGAAGACTGCCATTGCCATGAGTGTGAAGCGCATCATGAGCATGAGCATCATCACGATCATGAGCATCATGAACATCACCACCATCATCATGGGCATCATCATGCAGACGATGTATTTACCAGCTGGGGTGTAGAGACTGCTAAGAAGTTCACCAAGGAAGAACTGACCACCATTTTGAACGAACTGGATGAAGAAGAAACCTATGGTATCGTTCTCCGTGCAAAGGGTATCGTAGCGGCAGAGGACGGCACATGGATTCATTTTGATCATGTTCCCGGCGAGATCGATATCCGTACCGGTGGAGCCGGTGTTACCGGCCGTCTTTGTGTCATCGGCTCCAAAATCTGCGAAAAGGCAATCGCCAAGCGATTTGGTGTATAAGGAGGTTACATCCTATGCCCATCCCTGTATATGCGTTTACCGGCTTTTTAGATTCCGGTAAAACCAAATTCATTCAAGATACGCTCTGCGATCTTCGCTTTAATGCAGGTGAGCGCACCCTAATGCTGATCTGCGAAGAAGGAGAAGAAGAGTATAACAGTAAACCTTATCCACACAAAAATGTATATTTTGAGATCATTGATCAAGAGGAAATTACCACCAAACAGTTAGAAGACTTGTTCCGAAAGCACCGTGCGGATAGAGTTGTGGTGGAACTCAATGGCATGATCACAGCAGAAACTTTTTACGAGAAAATGCCTGCAGACTGGCAGGTTGCCCAAGAAGTCATGTTCGCTGACGGAACAACCATTCTAAGTTACAACGCTAATATGCGTTCTTTGGTGGTTGATAAGCTGATGGGAGCAGAAATGGTCGTGTTTAATCGTCTGACTCCGGGAGCGGACATTATGCCACTTCATAAACTTGCTCGTGCCGTTAATCGTCGTGTGGCAATTCTGTATGAATATATTGACGGCACTACGCAGATGGATGATATTGAAGATCCTCTCCCCTTTGATATCAATGCTCCTATTATCACGATTGAGGACGAGGATTACGCTTTGTTCTATCGCGACATTGTAGAAAATCCCAAAAAGTACAAGGGAAAGACTGTCTCTTTTAAAGCACAGGTTGCGAAGCTGCGGAAAGAAAAGGCCGGCTTTTTTGCGCCCGGACGTTTTGTCATGACTTGCTGTGTGGATGATATTGAGTTTATGGGGATTCCCTGTAAGTATGAAAAAGCACAGGAACTGAAAGCCAGAGAATGGATTTGCTTAACCGCAACTGTAGATGTAAGATTCCATTCCATCTATCGTGGGATTGGCGCTGTTCTCCAAGCCGTTTCCATCGAAGAGGCTTTACCTCCGGAACAAGAGGTAGCTACCTTTTAAGTGTTCCTAAAACGATTATAATCGATACAAACCGGAATCGAGGAAAAATTCTCGATTCCGGTTTATCGCATTATTTTTGCTTTAGATAGACATTACGAAGATAATGGAATGTTTCATCTTCGCCTTTTTCCTTTAACATGGTGAGGATAAATATAAGATCCTTCCGCGTGTTTTCGTGCATCATGGAAAGATCCTTCCCTTCTGCGGAATTGACGAGATAATTTAGTGCATCTGCTTGGGTGTAACGATCTCCATTATAGATCTTACAGGCGGCAATTCGATCCATAACCATCTCTACAAAATATTTTGGAGGCATTTCCACCGGTTCATATCTGCGAGTTTTGGTACTAAGATCAGTCCAGTATTCAAAATGGTGTCTGTTTCTTCCTTTGTGGTGCATCCATGCAGTAGAATACCCGAACAGTTCTCGCTGTCTGGAGTTTGGGCTACGAGTACCTTGGTAGTATTTTACACCGACAGCAAACTCGGTCGGGGTGTATTTAGACAGATCATGTGTTAAACCTTGCCAATACAGACCAACTCGGAAGCAATGGCTTCGAACTTTCCAACGGTGTTTCGTTATGGTAATAAAATGTCGAATAGCGCTCATGTATATACATTCCTTTAGATTGATATCTATATTATACTCTGATTTCGAGCAACAGTCAACAACGGAATCATTCGGAACGATCAAATTTAGATGGAGTCTTCCATAGAACTGCGTAGCTTTTGTAACGCTTTTTTCTCGATTCTGCTTACGTAGCTTCGACTGATTCCCAAATGTTCTGCTACCTCGCTTTGTGTTAGCGGTTCTTGCTTCCCTAAACCGTAGCGTAAGATGATGACTTTCTGCTCTCTCGGTGATAGGGCTTGCTTAACTGCTCCGTGTAGTTTGTATACGGTTTCACGTTCAGAGTATTTTTCGGCAAGATCTTCTTCGCTGCAGATTACATCCATAAAGGACAAGGGAGAACCGTCACTTCCTGTTTCGATATAGTCTGATAAGGAAACATCCCCTAATGTTTTCTTTTGAGATCGGAAATGCATAAGGATCTCATTTGCTATCTGCTCCCCAAGGAGACATAGAATTGCCACCGTTTTCAAAGTCTCCTAAAGTGTCGGTATTATCTTCATAATCCACATCTGCGAAGGCTTCGAGGGGTTCCTCTTCCCCCTCTATGTCCTCTGTGTGACCAATGGAATCTGACATATGTGGGATTTCAATGTCATTTTCGTCTGCTCCAAAGAACACAACATGGACATTCACGCCGTCCCAAATCACCTTCCGAACCACAGTGCGGATGGCTGCTCTCTTCTCTTCCACAGACATTTCATCAATACTGCTTCTGAACACAGAGAGCATCTGCCGCAGAAGATCAAACTCTGCATCAGAGAGGGTGTCCACATTCACAAGGCCCTCTAATTCATAGATACGGTTCTCTATTTCATGGTTCGCTGCGGTCAGCTCCTCGATCCGCTCCGTTAAGACCCCTCTTGCAGAAGAGGTTGGAGAAAGGTCTCCCAAGGTGGCGGTTAGATTTACAATGTGTTTTTGATTCCGTTGGAGCTCCGTGCGAAGCTGTTCCAGCTGACTATCGTATTGTTCTCTCTTGCCGGTATAAAAGCTACGGCTTTTTTCAAGTTGAGAGAGGAAGCTGCTGTCGTGTTCTGTCAGACTCTTGATCTGCTCAATTATGGCAGCATCCAGAATATTCCCGTTTGCATTGCGACGGTTGCAGCGTTCTCGTTTGCTCCGTTCCTTCATCTTGCAGACATAAGTGTATATAGGCTCGCCGTTTGCAGTTTTCCGCTGAGACAG
>JAZSAO010000431.1:0-4935 GCA_045601945.1 Faecousia sp.
ATGGCTACGATCCGACTTAGGCTCCCGCACCACGGAGGTTTCTTATGAGGTACAGGAGCGTGTAGCGGGAGAGTCCAAATGGTCTACTTGGTCCCTGATGAAATATGCGGTTTCCAATATTACCAGCTTTACGGCCATGCCCCTTCATTTAGTGACGATTTTCGGATTTATTACACTTGCGGTTTCTGTAGTCATGGGGATCGTGGCACTGGTGCAGAAATTTATGGGTGTTGCCTTGGGGGGCTTTACCACGGTCATTGTCCTGCTTCTGTTTATCGGTAGCTTGGTTATGATCAGTCTTGGTATTATTGGCTACTATGTAGGAAATATTTATGAGGAGATCAAGGACCGTCCTCGATATATTATTGCAGATCACTGCGGAGATTGACCTTTAAACCGGGAGTCGGCACAAGCTGACCCCCGGTTTTTTCCATATATTGTGAAATCTGTAAAACTTGTTGTTTTTTATCTGCAAAATATCGGGTAATATTTATGTTTTTTGTTAATTTTACCCTTGCGTAAATCGGAAAAATATGTTATCATTTACGGTGTATAAATATAAGGGATAAGAGGGCTATCTTGCCATCGCAGTTTAGCTCTTCATGGATGTCAGAGGATCTGTCCAATGAATAATATTCAGAAATATAAACTGCGATTAGGTGTTGCGATGCATCTTGTATTGCTTCTGGCTGCAGTGGCTCTTTTGATTGGGCAGCTTCCCCATGGGAACCGGCAGGACAGTGCCCGCCGTCTTCAGTTTTATGGAGAGTATTCTCGAGACGGCGTGAATTGGGATGACTACCATGGACAGAAGTTATCTGCGCTGAAAGGTGACTTGTATCTCAGAGGCGATTTCGGGATGCAGTTCCCTGACAACAGCACCATTACCTTATATGCCTTCCATATCGGTCTCGATATTGCACTCAACGGTGTCCCCTTGCATTCGGCTGCAGAACATGAGACGTGCAATGGTCAATGGATCAGCGTGGAGATACCTTATGTAGGAGCCGAGGATCAATTTACCATCCGACTTTCCAATTCCC
The DNA here is from genome assembly GCA_045601945.1 of Faecousia sp. GTDB lineage: Bacteria > Bacillota > Clostridia > Oscillospirales > Oscillospiraceae > JAZOXB01. The sequence continues at coordinate 1,044 of JAZSAO010000431.1, forward strand.
ATAATATGGGCAATGCACATTCCTATATCCGTCTTCTGGATCGGATTTATTACGGAGAACTTGGAGCGGTTCGTCAGGTCGTTGAAAAACAGGACGCGGTGAGAAAAATCATAGGTATTACAATCATAGCCTTATCCGCCGGGCTGATGGGAATGGCTCTGGTCTTTGGAGTTACGGGCTTTAAGGCCGATCCACACCTTTTGCCGGTTGGTCTTATGGCGCTGTGCTACGGTGGATACCTGATCCTGACCGCCCCTGCGATTTTCTTTGGGATCAATCAACCGTCTTTGGCCGCCTGCGCTCTGTTTCTGTGTATCATTGTGGCGCTCATGGAATTAAGTGTGCTTTTGCGTACATATTTGACCGGCTTGCGGTGGAAAATTGTGGGTGCGACCTTGCTCCTGCAGCTTCTATGGTTAGTTGCTCTTGTGGCAGGGGTTACGATTGGCAGAATCTCTATTTGCAGACTTCTTGATTTATGGATCCCTCCTGAGATCGGGGCCATGACCGTGACTCTGAGTATGGGAATTTGGGAATTATTCAGTGTTTCTCGTAGACGATCGGGATTTCTTCTTTTCAGTGGATGCCTTTTCATAGCGGCTCTTATGGAAAGCTTAAACGAGTGGTTTCTCCTGTGGGAGGAACGGCTGATCCTGGACGTGGTGGTGGCTCTGTTCTTCTTTGCCTATGCGGTTTACGGGATCGTCAGCGTTCCGCTCAGTATCCGAAAGGCTGCCCGTGCAGAACGACTCCAATCGGATCTGAACCAAAACCGTATTGTTTTGGCTATGAGCCAGATCCGTGCTCATTTTATCTTTAATATTCTCAATGCCATTAGTGGTATGTGCAAATATGACCCGGAAAAGGCTGATGCGACCCTGATCCGTTTTGCCCGTTATCTGCGCGGCAATATCAACGTTATGCAGGAGGATAAGCTGGAAGTCTTTTCCGCCTCTCTGCAGCAACTGCAGGACTATATTGCTTTGGAACAGGTCCGTTTCGGAGACCGAATCCGCTTCCGAGCAGAAACACCCGTAAAAGATTTCTATCTACCACCCTTGGTGATCCAGCCTCTGGTGGAAAATGCCATTAAACACGGTCTGACCCCTAAGAAAGAGGGCGGAACCATTACCCTCCGTACAGAACAACAGAGGGATCGGATCCGCATTACGGTAGAAGACGACGGCGTAGGCTTCTCTGCAGAAGACGCCACTAAAAAAGGCTCTGTAGGCTTGAGCAATGTCCGCTTCCGACTGAAACAATTGGTAGATGGAGAAATACAAGTAGAAAGCACACCCGGCAAGGGAACCCTTGTGACATTGACTTTACCTTTGGAGCGTGTCCACTTGGGCAAATGACGGGGGGGCGGTGGGTGTTGATCCATATGCTTAGTATTGAAATAAGCTTTCTCAATCATTCCTTCTGAGAGGAGAGGGAACATGAAACTGATTTGTGTAGATGATGAACGTCCTGCATTGGACAATTTCATCATGACGGTTCGGGACTTTTCGGAGATCGCTTCTCTAAAATACTTTACCGATCCGGAAGAGGCTCTCCAATGGGTAAAGGACAATCCTGTTGACGGTGCCTTTTTGGATATCGAACTTCCCGGCTGGCGAGGGATCGATCTTGCAAAGGAAATGTGGAAGTACAATTCGGATCTGCGTGTTGTATTTCTGACAGCCTATCAGCAATATTCCATGGAGGCGTGGGAGACGGATGCCATCGGCTATGTTCTAAAGCCCTATTCTTCTGAGGACATTCGCAAACAGCTCGAACGCATGATTCGGTTCCGCCCCGTACCTAAGCATCGGGTGGAGATCCGTACTATTCCCGATCTGTCCATTACGGTAGATGGAGATCCTCTGTATCTGAAACGAGAAAAGGCGAGAGAACTTTTCGCTCTTCTGGTAGATCGGGGAGAAGCCGGTATTACAACCGGGGAGGGGATCGCGGCTCTGTGGCCCAATCGCCCCAATGACAAAGAAACAGGCGCACTGTTCCGTGTGACCTTTATGCGCTTGTCGGAGGCCCTGCGGAATGCGGGGATCGGACATATCCTAACCAGCGCAGGAAATCGCAGAGCCCTGCGAATCGATCAGGTAGAATGCGATTTGTATCGGATCCTCAGCGGAGACCGGGAGGCTGCCAGAGTTTATGACGGCCAGTACCTTCGAGAGTATTCGTGGGCAGAGGATCGGAACGGACAGCTATATAGGATCATCCTTGCGCCGGAACTGCGCTGACAGTAGTTTGTTTGAATTTTTAATTATATTTCAAATTTTTGCAAAAAGCCTTGAGAACCAACGGTTCAGTTACGCTTCAGTTACGATGTAAGGGTTATGATTATCCTGAATTGTTATAATGTTTGTTTTGCGTGACTCTAAATGTTATACTATATTATATTATAATATATATTGCATAAAGCTTGGATTTATATTATTTACCATACGCGAACCGAAAACCAACGCTGATTCATACCTTTGCGCAATGGTTTATTTTGGATGACGATTAAGGAGTAGACTCATGAATCATGAAACCATAGTCCGCACCCAACAATTGAAGAAAAAGCAGCGGATCAAGGCTCGGTTACAGAAGGTCGTCATGGTCTTGGCCTGTGTGGTCGTATTCTGTACCACCTACGCTCTCATCCTGCCTGCAATCACAACTCCCACGGAGACTTTCTGCGGTGTGGAAGAACATATCCATACCGTAGAATGCTACGAACAACTCTCCCGAGGGGAAGCACTCTTGATATGCAATCGCCAATCTCTGGGGATCCATGTTCATGAGCCGAGTTGCTGGGATCAGGAGCACCGCTTGATTTGCGGTCAGGCAGATTATGTAGCCCATACCCATGGGGATGGCTGTTACGATCAGCTGGGTGCTTTGAGATGTACTCTGGAGGAGCGTGGCACCCATGTTCATACGGACCAATGCTACGAACTTGTGGCCGCGGAAACGACAGTGCCTGCCGAACAGGGGCACACCCACGATGACAGCTGTTATGTAGAAGGAGATCGGGCTTTAGTCTGCACAGAGCCTGAGATAGAGGGGCATAGCCATGGGGAAAACTGCTATGTAGCAGGTGAGACTCTGCTGTGTACAGATACCTCTCCTGAGCACAGCCATGTGGTGGCTTGCTACGAACAGGTTCTGCGGTGCGATATAGAAGAAACGCCCGGTCATGTCCATGGAGACAGCTGCTATGCAGTAGCGGAGAAGACCCTGATCTGCGACATTGCGGAAGAAACCGTAATAACTGAGGGGAATGCCTTTGAGACTCCCGGAACCATGGTGCTGGTCTGTGGAGAAGTTGTGGCGCAAACCCACACCCATGGAGATGAATGCTTCGAAACACCTAAGCAGACCTTGACTTGTACCTTAGCAGAGGATGGACACCATGTCCACGGTGAACTTTGCTACGGCATCTGGGAACTGAAATGTGAGCAAGAAGAGCATACCCATGAAAATCTCTGCTACTCCAATCCCAAGGCGGATTTGGAATATGCCATAGACTGGGAAAAGACCTTTGCAGAGGTGGAATTGAGAGGTCTCTGGCAGCAAGACGTTCTTGCTGTGGCAAAGACCCAGCTGGGCTATACAGAGAGTGAAAACAACTATATCGTCACGGAAAACGGTGTCCAAAAGGGCTACACTCGCTACGGTGAGTGGTATGGGGACCCTTATGGAGATTGGTGCGCGATGTTCGTATCCTTCTGTATGCACTATAGTGGTGTTGAGGGAATTCCTATCCATAGCGGATGCACTCCTTGGATCCGTGAATTACGAGATATGAACCTGTTCCGGGAACAGGGAACTTACCGTCCCGAAGCCGGTGACATTATCTTCTTCGACTGGGAGAACGACGGATTGTCTGACCACGTAGGTC
>JAZSAO010000432.1:0-8463 GCA_045601945.1 Faecousia sp.
GACTGCACCAGCGGTGCACCATGGGCGGCAGCCCTATTTCAAATCCGTGGCGTAGCCACGCATCGATTATTCATGATTCATTACGAACCGACGGTTCGACAAACTGTGATTTGGCTATGTGCTACGGGGTGCTAAAAAACGGAACTGCCTCAAAACTAAGGTAGTTCCGTTTTGTGTAGAAATTATCTCTTTGCGGCTTCCTCAGCAATGATTCGTGCCATTTCTTCCCATTTGGCTTCCATGTCTGCAACCAGCTTGATCTGGGTGCGAGCGCGGTCAAGATTGTGTTCGGGATAGGAAACCTTAAAATACTTATCTCCGTCCAGATAGTCTGTCAGGAAACGGACGCCTACTTCCAGAGTCATCATCTTAGCACCGATGGGGAGCATTTCGATCTCTTTGTCTGTCAGGGTGCTACAGGCTTTCAGATAGCCGGCAGTATAAACGCGGAACAGGTTCAGGCTCATGGTGACTTTGGACAGATCCTTTTCGTCCTCGGCAGCGGTAGCGGCACCGAAACGGATGGAATCGCCGTAATCATACAGAGAAGATCCGGGCATAACTGTGTCCAGATCCAGAACGCACAGGGCTTTGCGGGTCTTGCAATCCAAAAGGACGTTGTTGATCTTGGTGTCGTTGTGGGTGACACGGAGAGGGAGCTCGCCGGAGTCCAGAGCATCACAAATCAGACCGGCTTCCTGTTCACGAGCCAGACAGAATGCGATTTCCTCTGCAACAGAGGCGGCACGACCTGCGGCATCCTTGGCAACGGCTTCCTTAAACATACGGTAGCGGTTGGGGGTATTGTGGAACAGGGGGATGGTCTCGTGGAGAGAATCGGCGGGGAAGGTGCTGAGCATTTCTTGGAAACGGCCGAAAGCGATAGCGCTTTCGTAGAAGTCTTCGTCGGATTCGGGGGCTTCTAAGCAGATGCCGTCGGTGAATTCGTAGCAGCGCCAGCAATCATCGTTCTCGTCAATGAAGTAACGGAGATTCTCGTCTGTACGGATAAAATGAAGGGTCTCACGGGGGCATTTCAGAGTCTTACGGAGGAAGTCGGTTACGGCACTGACATTCTCCATAACTGCAATGGGGTCATTGAAAACATTCTTGTTGATTCGCTGCAGGACATAGACGTGACCGTCATCGGTTTTGACCTTATATGTATCGTTAATGTGTCCGGAACCGAATTCCTTACACTCCATCACATTTCCTTTGATGTGGAAATTAGGGATAATGTTGTCAGGGCACAAAATTTTATTCACAGAGATATCATCCTCTCAAAATGATAGGTGCTTCATCCCAAAAATGGATGAACCACGAAAGTATTACATTGTTTATATCATATTATTGGACTAAAAGCAAGAGGGATTTCTGTTTTTTATGACGGATTTTCCATTTTTGATGATAAATTTACCATTTTTTGAGATTTTGAGTTCTCCAAAGGTTAGCATACAGACCATTAGCCTGCAAAAGTTCCTCGTGAGAGCCTTCTTCTTTGATCACACCGTCGGCGATGGCAATGATCCGAGTGGCACTGCGAATGGTGGAAAGACGGTGGGCAATGATCAAGGTGGTTCTGCCCACTGCAAGGGCATCCAGTGCGCTCTGGATCTTTTCTTCCGTAACGCTGTCCAAGGCGCTGGTTGCTTCGTCTAAGATCAAAATAGGAGGATTTTTCAGGAAAATACGAGCGATGGAAACACGCTGCTTCTGACCGCCGGACAGGAGGGTACCACGTTCTCCGACATAGGTGTCGAAGCCATCGGGCATGGCCATAATATCTTCGTAGATTTCTGCACGTTTGGCGGCTTCTACGATCTCTTCCATGGTGGCATCGGGCTTTCCGTAGCGGATGTTGTTACCGATGGTATCGGCAAAAAGGAAGACCTCCTGCTGTACCACACCGATGGCTTGATGGAGGGACTCCTGGGTTACCTGACGGATGTCCTTGCCATCCACTAAAATTGCACCGGAGCCTACGTCGTAAAAACGGGGAATCAGGCGGCAGAGGGTGCTCTTACCGCCACCGGAGGGACCTACGATGGCGATGGTTTCTCCGGGTTTCACATGGAGGGAAACGGACTCCAGAACATCCGTATCCTCGTCATAGGCAAAACCGACCTTCTCTACGCAGATCTCTCCCCGTACATTTTCCAGAACAACGGCATTCTCCGCATCTAAGAGAGCTGGCTCCATACGCATGAGATCTACAAATCGGCCCAAACCTGCAAAACCGTTGGCAAACATTTCCGCAAAATTCACCAGCTTACGGACGGGACTTGTAAAGGTGGAAATATACAGGCTGAAGGTCAGCAGATCCACCATTTCCAGCTGTCCCTTCATAATAAGGGTGCCACCTACAGTAATGACTGCGACGGAGAGTAGCGTCATAAAAAACTCCAGAGAGCCTGTAAACATACCCATTTCCTTGTGGAATTCCCGTTTGGAGGTCTTGAATTTTTCGTTGGCGGCGTGGAATTTTGCATACTCCACAGCCTCGTTTGCAAAAGCCTTGGCAGTGCGGATGCCGGAAAGAGAAGATTCGATATCTGCGTTAATGGCGGCGGTTTTTGCTTTCACATTCTTGGAAACAGCGCTCATCTTTCTCCGGCGGAGGGTGACCACGACTACCAAAATGGGGAGGATCACACAGACCACGAGAGCCAGCCGCCATTCAATGGAGAACATCACCACCAGAGCGCCGATGATGGTGAGAATGGAAATGATCAGATCCTCGGGGCCGTGGTGGGCAAGTTCTGTGACCTCGAACAGATCACTGGTGAGACGGCTCATAAGCTGACCGGTACGGTTGCGATCATAGAAATCGTAGCCCAAGGTCTGCATATGGCGGAACAGATCCTGACGGATATCGGCTTCTACACGGATGCCAAAGGTATGCCCCCAGTAGCAGATCACATAGTACAAGATGGCTCTCAGGAGATAGGCAATAGCAAAAATGCCCATGGCGGAGAAGAATGCGTGAAATGCACCTGCAGGTAAATAGGTGTTCATGGCATGACGGGACACCAGAGGGAAGGTTAGATCTATAACCGATACCAGAAGGGCACAGAGCATATCTAAGGCAAAGAGTCGTCTGTGGGGCTTAAAATAGGACAAGAAGATCCTGACAGGACCGTGTTTACGGTAATAGTCTCTGGTTCTCATTAGGGATTCTCCTTTGCAACAATATTTTGGATCCAGACGCCACGACGAATCAGGATCAGACCGATGATGCCTTTGCCAATGTCGGCAAACTGACAGATCAGGAAAATGGGGACAATGGGAAGGGTGGTGAAGCTTTGCAGGATCCAGCACAAGGGGATCAGGAAGGTCCACACATAGACACTGTCAAAGAGGAATGTGACAAAGGTCTTTCCGCCGGAGCGCATGGTGAAGTAACAGGCATTCGCCAGAGAATTGATGGGCATAACGGCGGCGGTAATCAGGAGCATTTTGGTGGCTAAGGTGCGGATCTCTTCGGTAGTGTTGTAAAGCTGGGGGATCAGAGGAGCTACCAGTGCCATAATACTACCGATAACGAAGCAGATGGAAACAGAGAATGTAATAAGCTTGCGATCGGTGTCCTTGGCTTCTTCTAACTTGTTTGCCCCCAATAGCTGACCGACGATAATGCCAATGGCAGTTCCCATAGCCAGGAAGGCTACATTAAAGACATTGGAAATGGTACTGCAAATATTGTGGGCGGGAACAACATCATAGTGCATGAGGGAATATCTCTGAGCAAGCATAGCCATACCACCGGCCCACAGGGTCTCGTTCAGCAGGAGGGGGAGCGTTTTGGCAGTGATCTGTCCGAACAACTTGGAAGGGATGCGGAGGGAGCGGTATACGCCTTCTAGGAAGGTGTTTCCGGCCTTTTTCCTGTGGGCGCAAATGATAATGATACCGGCTTCCACAAAACGGGCAATGACCGTAGCAATGGCGGCACCTACGGAGCCCAGTGCAGGGAAGCCCAAGAGACCGAAAATTAAAATGCCGTTCCATACCAGATTGATCAGAACGGAAATGACACCTGCCACCATGGGGAGCATGGTCTTGCCACACTCTCGGAGAGTGCCGGCATAGCACTGTGCCAGAACATAGGGTAAGAGGCCGATCATGACGATGTTGAGATACCGACGGGCGTGGTGAAGACTGGCTTCGATATTTTCCACTTCTCCTTCACCTTTCAGATACATGCGGATTAGATCTTCTCCAAAGAAGATAAAAATGCCACAACCAATGAGAAGAAGTGCACCACAGATCAACAGTTTATAACGGAATGCGTGACGGACACCTTCGTTATCTCCCTGTCCGAAAAATTGGGCACCGTAGATCCCTGCACCGGAAATGGCTCCGAAAATGGCGAGGGAAAACACGAATACAAGCTGATTGCTGATAGCGACACCGGTCATCTGTACAGTATCTACTCGTCCTACCATAAGATTGTCTAAAAGACCTACGAATTGAGTGATCCCGTTCTGGATCATAATCGGTAGGGCAACGGAGAGAGCCATTTTGTAAAATGCCTTATCTCCTATGAATTTTTTATAGAAAGGTGACGGCTTCATGATTTCCTCCTATTCTTTTCTTAACTTAGCCTGAATTTATATTATATCAAAATAGTAGACAAAATGCAAGAAAAACCAACGGTTCATTCTAAAAACTCCCACAATCTACAGATGGAGTCCATTTGCAGACTGTGGGAGAATTTGTGTGGATCATTTACTTCAGACCGAGATTTTTGGCGCTGTTAAATACGTTCGTGCTGTAAAGGAACAACACATCTGCATCTGTGAAATCTACACCTGCATAAGCAAAGTGATTGGAATTGATATATCGCAGATCCAAAACAGTGATTTTGGCGTAGCTGTCTACCAGCAGAGGGGTAAGGGAACTTCCAAAGCTGTCTCGAATCAGAATCAAGTGCTTATCTGAGGTGGCATTGGGATTGTTTATGGTGATGACAGATTCGGGACCCTCTAAAAAGACATCGTAGGAGTCTGTCAGTTCCTTATTAAAGTTTCCTTCGTTATAGATCTCCATTTGTTCCATCTGCATACCGTTTCCCATCCGCTCGGTAAGGGCATTGTCAATGGCTTTGTTGCGCAGATAGATCAGGGATTCCGGTTCCGGTGGGCTGTTGGTCAGGGCATAGTATACGCCCTTAAATCCATCTAATACGGTACTGCTGTAGCTGTTCGGATCAGCCGGTTGTACCCCCATGGCAAGACAAAGGGCTTCGGCTACGGGGAGGATCCGTTCTTGACGCCAATGACTATCCGTACGGTAGTAATCATCGATGCTCAACAGATGGGTCAGGTCGATCTTTTCACCACGGATCCCTTCTGCCAAGGTGAAGATAGTCTCATAGTCAATGGTGGGGAGGGCGTTGCCTTGAGAAAGATAGTAGTTTTTGTCGGGGATGACAGCGTAGTAGACCTTGCCCAGTTCCGGGTGCTTTTCGATGATCCGATTGCTCAGATCTACGGCATATTGGATCTGTTCTTTGTTTGTGGTGGTTTCGATTTTGGTCAGATGACCTTTCAGCGTGAGGTAGCCACCGGAACTTCGCATGAGGAAGATGTTTTTATCTATCCATCGCTTGCAGTTCAGGAAGGTTTGTCGCAGTGGGAATTGTTCCAACAAATAGGTTTCTGCATCATTAAAATAGTCTCCGGACACAATGCCTTCTGCAGAAAGTGTGGGAACCTGCGCTAAGGGCTTTCTTTCTGCTTCGGAGAATTCTGCGTCCGGCAGAATCAGGTGCAGGAAAAAGAAGCCGAAAATGAATAGCAGGAAGAGGGCGACCACAGTGATTTTTTTGAACTTTTCCATGGTGATTCCTCCTTAAAAACGGAAATACAAAAATGGATTCAAACTGCCGCTGACCAAACTGGCGGTAACGGCCGTGAGCAGAGCCACTATGGCAACAGGCTCTGCGATTGCATCCATTATTTTGTAGCGAGTAGAAGTCTTTGCCCACAGATGCTTGCACAGGGGGGTGCTTCCGATAAGGGCAAGGATGAAAATGGGAGCATATTCTCTCAGATAAAAGCCTGTTTCTACGTTCCACAGTGGCACTGCGCCGAACATACCCTTTAGATCGGTCCATAATCCCGCCATAGACGTTGCGTTAAATATCACAAAGCTAATGAGGATCAGGATCCAGACATAAAGATAACGGAGGAAGCCGATCTTTTTTAGGAACTCTCCCAAAGCAATCTTTTCAATCACAAGGAGAATTCCAAAGAACAAGCCCCAAAGAACAAAATTCCATGCGGCACCGTGCCATAAGCCTGTAGTGGCCCACACAATGAAAATATTCAGAAGCCAACGGGATTTTTTACAGCGATTGCCGCCTAAGGGGATGTAAATGTAATCGCGGAACCAACCGCCCATGGTCATATGCCAACGGCGCCAGAATTCCGTAATGCTCTTGGAAATAAAGGGATAATTGAAGTTTTCCGGAAAGGTGAAACCGAAGATTCGCCCTAATCCGATCGCCATATCGGAATAGCCGGAAAAGTCGAAATAAATTTGCAGAGTAAAGGCAACGGCGTAGAGCCAATAGAAGGCAACAGAGGCCTGACTATCCCGAAAATGGTTGCAAAATTCTCCCATGGCGTTGGCAATGAGGACTTTTTTTGCGAGACCGAAAACAAAGCGGCGGATGCCCATATACACATTCTCAAGGGTGTGTTTGCGATTGTGAAGTTCTGCGGAAATGTCTGTATATCTCACGATGGGGCCGGCGATCAACTGGGGGAACAGGCATACAAATGTGGCAAAGGTAGCAAGATTTCGTTCCGCCTTAGCTTCGCCCCGGTATACGTCGATAGTATAACTCATGGTTTGGAAGGTGAAAAAACTGATACCGATGGGGAGTTCTACCCCGAACAAAGGAATGGAGGTTCCTAAGAGTCCGTTGATACTGCCTATAAAGAAATCTGCATATTTAAAGAAACCTAACATTCCTAAATTTATGACAATAGAGGAAAATAGGGCAACTTTAGCACCCTTGGTTCCTCGATGTGACTCAATGTACAGACTGTGCAAGTAGTCCGATAAGGAGGAAAAAAGCAAGAGCGTGACATAAATCGGCTCCCCTACAAAGTAGAAAAACAGACTTCCGATTAGGAGTACATAATTCTTTGCTTTAAAGGGGACGATAAAGTAAAGCAGCAGAATTACAGGCAGGAAGATATACAAAAAACTGATGCTGGAAAAAAGCATAGGCATTTCTCTCCTTTATGGGAATACAAGCAAATGATATGAAATAGACGATTGATGAGAGGAAAAGTTCCCTGTTTTTTGGGCAAAGACCTCTCTTTCGGAGTATAGCACAGAATCGGGAAAAAGTATACAGGGAATCAAACTTCCGAGACAGCCGTGGAGGATCCTTCAAAATCTACGAAGACGCAAAAGAGGGGGTGAAAAAACAGGGGCTGTTTTCACAGCCCCTGTTGACGAAAATATAGATCGGGTGATCAGCCTGCCATCTTGGCGTTAAAAGCGGCGACACAGTGGTCTACGAAAGCCTGACTGGACATGACGAAGAGAACGGTATTGCCGGAAACTGCAGTGCCGTAAGCCTCAGCAGCGGTGCACAGCCACTTGGAACGGAGTTCGGGATCAATGTTGGTGTTGATGTAGTCAACAACAGCGTTTGCGTCGGTTCCTTCGGGAACGGTGATGATGGAAACAAAGTGAGCTACGCCCATCATCATGGGTTCAGCAGAAACAACTTCCAGACCCTCAATGTCGGAGGGAAGGTAGTTCATTGCCAGTTCATCAACACTCAGAGCACGAACGGTGAGAGGAGAGGGCCGCTCTTCCTTGGGGAAATCGTCGTACAGAGCGGTCAGAAGCTGCATAGCCTCTGTGGGTTCGATTTCGATTTCGTTCCAGTCGGCATCGATCTCAATGTAACGGAAGTCGGGGAGTGCTACGATTTCTTCTTCGGTGGTCTCTTCGGTAGTTTCCTCGGTGGTCTCTTCGGTAGCTTCGGTGGTTTCCTCAGTAGCAGCGGTGGTGGTTTCCTCGGTAGCAGCGGTGGTGGTCTCGGTGGTTTCCTCGGTGTTGTTGCCGCAGGCAACCAGGGACAGGGTCAGGATGATGCAGAGCATCATGGCAATAAATTTCTTCATTTTGAATTTCCTTTCGATTTATGTGAGTTTCATTGCCGCTTGTGGCGGCTCCGAGTACATAGACGCAGGTTCCTAAAAAAAGTTCCATGAAAAAATAATTATTTAAAAAAATTTCAGAGGAACTTAAATTCCCAAACAGCCGCGATCTCCCGCAGGAACATATTGCAGTAATACAGGCGGTTTTCTGTACGGGCAGGATACAGCAGAGGGGTGATCCCCAGCGTTTCCCCATACATTCCGGCACGGAGAAGGTGATACTCAGAAGAAATAATGCAGACGGATTCCGGAGCAGACCCAAATTTCTTCTCAA
>JAZSAO010000433.1:0-2829 GCA_045601945.1 Faecousia sp.
ATCGTGAGCTTGGAAGCTATTTAGCTTTTTACGACTATGTGAGCAGCCGTATTCCCGAGAGTGGAAAGACCTATTTAATATTCGATGAGTTGCAAACTGTAGAGCACTGGGAAAAGGCAATCGAGTCCTTCCGACTGGACTTCAATGTGGATATCTATATCACCGGCTCAAATGCCTATTTGTTATCTACAGAATTCTCAACCCTGTTGTCGGGGCGCTACGTGGAGATTCGGATGCTACCTCTGTCTTTTAAGGAATTTCTAACTTTTTATGAGTTTGAGCCCGCTGTTACAATGGATGAGAAATTCCAACGCTATTTACAATTTGGTGGTATGCCCATTCTGAGAGAGTATCGGTTTCACGAAGCAAGATGTAATCAAGCATTGGAAGGAATCTACGCCACGGTAGTTCTGAGAGATATCCTCCAAAGGAGCTCACAGACAAATCAGGATATGCTCCAAAAGATTATCCTGTTTCTCTGTTCCTCTATCGGCAGTATCACTTCCCCCAACAGCATCGGAAATGTACTGTCCGGAGAAGGTCAGATACAGTGTACGAGGGGAAAAGGGGTTGCAGGAAAAACAGTAGAGAAATATATCTCACTTTTGAGAAATGCCTTTATTTTCTACTCTGTTGGGCGATATGATGTAAAGGGAAAGCAGCTTTTGAAAACTTTGGGAAAAAACTATATCATTGATATGGGCTTTCGAAATATGCTCCTTGGATACCGAGATGCAGACAGAGGGCACATTTTGGAAAACATAGTCTATTTAGAGCTTTTGCGCCGAGATTATCGCGTATATATTGGCAAGGTTGGAGAAACAGAAGTGGACTTTGTGGCAGAGCGCCCGGATCATAAGGTTTATATCCAAGTTACAGAAAGTATGCAGATTCCCGAAACCAGAGAGCGGGAGCTCAGACCCCTTCGCCTAATACCGGACAATTACGAAAAAATCGTACTGTCGATGGATCGCAGTTATATCAATTCTTATGAGGGCATTAAGGCCCTGAACATTATGGACTGGCTGCTGTCCTAAGAGTACAACGAGCTACAATCGTCTATCGGAAACAGCGGATGCTTTTTCTACTCTGTTTGTGATATGAAATAAACGGATTGCCTTGGTCAGACAGAATAACAAGCCTAAGGATCAGCGATTATAAGACGGTACAAAATACGCATATTTTCGCCACCCTAAATGAAATTTCCTTGCTAATTGCTTGCTAAGCAGAGCAGGAAAAACAGGGTAAAACCGGCAGGGACAGGGTAACACAAAATAGGCGTAACTGTTAGAAATTTTTCGGAAAATCAGGGACTTTACGATACCACAAAGGACTGTGTCGCCCTGCTTCGTACCTTCTCCTAAGGGTTGGTCGGGGGGTCGAATCCCTTCAGGCGTGCCAAAAGCGGCAAGAAAAATCTTGCCTAAGATAAGAGAGAATAGATAATATTGAATAGATACAAGATATTTACGGTTCGCCGCTTTTGTAATGATCATGTAGAACAGTCACCTCATCACATCTTTTTCATTTTTGTTTCTAAATTCCAATTTATCGAATGGACTATCTGAAAGTCCTTGATTTTACAGGGTTTTTCGTTAATTGCAAAATCAAATTTAATACGTTTTCCCTTGTTTTTGCCCTTATGAGCTGAAACAAGGGAAACTTTTTTATTATGTTCCGCCTGCGACCTTGTCTAAAAGGCGGGCGGAGGTACGCTTTGCTTCCCTTGTAGCGTGGGCATAGACATTCATGGTGGTACTTACATCGGCATGACCGAGAAGTTCCTGCACATCCTTAGGGGGCGCTCCGTTGGAGAGGAGATTGCTTGTAAAGGTGTGGCGGAGTTGGTGAAAATGGAAGCCTTGCAACCCCTCTATTTTCTCTCCGACCTTTCTACAGGTAGCTCCCAATGTACCGACGGGAACATAGGCTCCGTCGGGCTTAATGCAGACCAACGAGATTTCCTTGTAGTCATGCGGTGCTTCTTCTGTTCTCGGCAGGCTGTAGACCTCGTAGTAGCTGCGGTCTTTCTCCTTTACTACCTTGTAGTAGTTCAGTTGGTAGAGCTCACCATATTGAAAACGGTTCTTGTGTTGCTCTGTTTTAGCAGTTCGCAGGATTGTAGCCAAGGTATCACAGAAGTCTACTGTGCGGACTTTGTTCCTCTTGGTGGTGCCGATTTCGTTCTTATGCCTTGTTCCGTGGTATCGCAAACTGCGGCGTACCGTAAGAGAGTGTTCCTCTAAGTTAATGTCCTGCCAAGTCAGACCGCAGACCTCACCAATGCGGAGACCGGTGTAGTAGGCGATTTGGATGGGGAGCAGTACAGGATTTTTCTTTTCCTTCAGATAGTCAGTCAGTTTTACAAATTGCTCATGGGTAATGGTAGGAGCAGAATCTGTATTGCTATCTTCATCAGAAAACAAGTCTACCTCTTCCTTCCTGCCTCGCAGCTTTACATACTGCATGGGATTGAAGGAAATCAGCCTTTTAGGGAACACCGCATAGCGGAATGCTCCCTGTAGCACTGCCGAGAACTGACGCATATACCCGGTGCTCATTGGCTGGGATGTTGTGCCGTCGGGATTTCTCCCACCGTAGCAGAGGAAATCAATAAACCCTTGCAGATGATCCGGGGTAACGGTTTTCAGCTTTCGACTTCCTAAGGGATGTTCCTTGATCCGTTTTACAGCTCCCATGTATGCCATAACCGTTCCGTTGCTCAGCTTGCTTGGTTTTACATCTTCCTCGATCCACAGATCCAACATTTCTCCTACGGTGATATGCTCCGGCTTTCCTACAAACTTGGTAGCTTCGTACTCTTCCATT
>JAZSAO010000434.1:0-6608 GCA_045601945.1 Faecousia sp.
GGGAACAACAGCAGGACCGCCGCCGTGCATCTTCAGTGCGCGGATGGTAGCAACCAGAACGGAAACGTTGGGGGTCAGGCCGGACAGGCGGGACTTAACGTTCCAGAACTTCTCAAAGCCGATGTCAGGTGCGAAGCCGGACTCGGTTACATGGTAGTCGAACAGCTTAAGAGCCAGCTTGTCA
The DNA here is from genome assembly GCA_045601945.1 of Faecousia sp. Taxonomy (GTDB): domain Bacteria; phylum Bacillota; class Clostridia; order Oscillospirales; family Oscillospiraceae; genus JAZOXB01. The sequence continues at coordinate 185 of JAZSAO010000434.1, forward strand.
CCGATGATAGAGGACTGGCCGATAGCGATGTTTGCAAAGGGACCTGCATGGATCAGAACAGGCTGATGCTCAACAGAGTAGCAAACGGTGGGGTTAATGGTGTTACGCATCCAAGCGGTCATTGCACCGGCAACTTCCAAATCCTCGGTGGTAACAGGCTCGCCGCTGCGGCTGTATGCAACAACGATCTTGCCGATACGCTCACGGAGGTCCTTCAGGTCACGGGCAACGGACAGGATAGCCATGAGCTCGGAGCCAACAGCGATGCCGAACTTGGATTCCATAAGGAAGCCGTCCTTATTGCCGCCGATGCCCATTACGATGTTACGCAGACCCTGTGCACAGAAGTCCAGAACCCAGCCCATCTCTACACGCTTGGGGTCGATGTCCAGACGGCGCAGGCCGCGCTTTGCCAGCTGCTCGTCGTTATAGTTACGCTCGTGCTGCATACGGGCATTGAGAGCTACCATAGCCAGGTTGTGAGCGTTCATGATGTCGTTAATATCGCCGGTGAGGCCAAGGGAGAACTCGGTCATGGGCATGAGCAGTGCGTTGCCGCCGCCTGCTGCGGTACCCTTAACGTTCATGGTGTGGCCGCCGGAGGGCTGCCGCAGGCAGCCGCCAACGTTCTTCCCCAGCTTGCCCAGGCCCTGGACCAGACCCAGAGAGGTGGTGGACTTACCCTCGCCCAGGGGGGTGGGGGTGATAGCGGTAACCTCGATGAACTTGCCGTCGGGCTTGTCCTTCAGACGGTTCATGATCTTAATGAAGTCCAGCTTGGGGGTCTTGCCGTAGGGGATGATCTCATCGGGGAGCAGGCCCAGCTTCTCACGGAAGGTCTCGAAGGGAGGCAGAGTCTTTTCTGCTTCTTCTGCGATCTGCCAATCCTTATAGACAGTGGGGTCCAGAGTGACGCGACCGGTTTCGGGGTCTACATACTTGCCATTTACGAATTCGATTGCCATGGGGTATCCTCCTTAATATAATAGGTCTTTGTTTATTATAGCAAAGTGATAAAGATTTGTCAATCCATATTGCGTATTTTCGGGGTTTTTGGCCCCTGTTGGATCGTTCTCCCATATTGTATCACGGAAAAGAAAAAAATCAATCTGTTAATCATAGTTTATTTATAGTTTAAATCTATAGATTTTCATTAAGTCATGAACGTACCCCGTAAAGACAGAACTGCCTCTACGGGGTACGTTCATTGTTTATAAATGGGAATTGCAAACAGTGGTCACATTTTGCTTTTGATGGCACCGATGAGAAGGTCACCGGCCACTACGCGATCCTCGGCAGAAAAGCCCGTAACGAAGTTTTCCGTGTACAGAAGCTGGGCATTGGGAGGGAATTCATCGTCTCCTTCCCACACCAACAGGCGTAGGCGGTAGTTGTCCGTCAGTTCAAATTCGTAGCCTGCATCTCCGTGAGACAGGGGCAGACCCCCCAGAGCCTGAGCCGCCTTCCGGAAGCTGTCGATCCGGGTGCCGAAGGTGAAAGCAGCCCGGGTCAGCACTCGTCCTGTAAAGGGCTGAATGTACAGTTCTCCCCAAGGCATTTCACGGAAGGTCTTATAGTCTGTGGAAACATTGCCCTTCTTCCCCTCCAGCAGGAACCGCAGGAGGAAGGTCTGGGCAGGCAGGCTTGCCCCCTCGGGGCTAATGGAATAGGTCGGGTGGGTAATGGTATAGGCTGTTCCCAACAGGGTCAGGGTAAAGGCACTTCCGTCCCATTTTGCTCCACTCCGCAGAGCCATTTCCTCCGGCCGGGCAGCGGTAAACTTTTCACAATAATAGGAAAAAGGAACTTCTTCCTTATGATTTTCTACTTGCATGATTTTAACTCCGTTCTTAAAATTTTCTCAATGGATGGGTTTCTAAGTCTTTCCCTGGAATCTTCTCTATTGATACATCTTATTACTTATTATATATTAGAAAATACTCCGCTTTCAATCATCCTATATAGCGCTGTAGCCGCAGTTTCGTAATCTACTTCTTCAAACAAAATCTTAGCAGTGATCTCCTGATAGTCTGATTTGTAGATTGCGTCGTCTGCAATTTTCTGCAGAACTGCCCCTACATTTACTCCATCCTTAGCACTATAGCAATTCACATGGGGTTTTCGTTCCTCATAAACGTTTTGCACAAGCTGTTTTAAGTTTTCATCCAATGTAACAACATCTAATAACTTATAAATATCATATAAATGCCGTGAATGCTCATATACAGCATCACAAAGATAATAATCACAAAGAGCAAATACTTTATCCACTAAGGTGCGTTCTGCTGTTTGCACATACAAAGCAAAGGGTGTTAGGCCATATTCCTCGACCAATTCGTGGTACCCATGGCTTTCGAGATAGTCATAAATCAGACTGGATGCCATCATTTTTTTGCAGGGATAAGCCTTAATGTACACAGCCGTTTCCACAATAAGATGTTCTTTCAAGTAGGCGGTGAGAAAAATCGTAGGATAGTCTATTACATATTTATTATAGTCTCGACGACTACGAACATTCTCCGGATTAGTCAGGCTAAAGCCAAATTCGTTCACAATAGAAATAATCGTGTCCTTCAGCTTTTTTCTCTGTCCTTGGGTCGGATGGGTTTCCGTATCAATGTTCAGATCGATATCCTCGGAAAATCGTCGGATCAACTTATAGCACTTTGACAGAGATGTGCCTCCCTTAAAAATGATATTCGGCTGTTGTTCTACGATCCGTCGGAGAAAGAGGGTTACATAGTAGTCCTTTTCAATGATGCTTGGTTGTACACCGGTCTCTTGTGCGACCCTGAGGATCACCTGTTCAAAAAGCAAGGGGTCATTGTGTAACACTATAGATCACCTCACTTTCAACCAGATTTCGTAAAGCTCTATCCGGGAAGAAGGGGGCATATTCCGTAATATCTTTTCTTGCAATTTTTCGATCGGCAATGAATTTTTTAAGAATTGCTTTTTTCTCATCATCCAGTGCCTTAGGCTCCAAATCATTCATGAGTTCCAAGAAGCTAAGGACATCCGCATTTGCAGCAGTGACCTCTGTTCTGGCCTTTCGGAGTAAGACCCTTTGAGCACCTACCCGCACATCTCTAACACGTGAAGTTTCATTATTTGTGTACAGTTCGATCACATTGGACATTTGATTGGTCAAGCGTAATTGGTTCCGAAAGGTAAGGCCGGAATAATAGCCCATTTTCTCTCCGTTACGGGAAATGTACTTTATCTCAATCACTTTTGTCGGATTCAAGATGCTCATTCCAAAGGGCGTCGTTATAGGAATATAGTAGATGCCTTTTTCGTATCGAACAAGCTTTCCCTCGTCACAAAGCTGATTTAATTGCTTGTAGATCCAAGGCTTGGAATAGTCCCTAAACGAAATATCCGAAGATAGAATCGGCTCATTTGTTCCATACTTTTGCAAAATAGCCTCAAACAAAGACATACGTCACATCTCCTCTCTCGTATATTTCAATCAAATTATAACACATTCTACACTCTGTGTCAATAATGTTATAATTTCTAAAACTTGTATAGTATCCTCTTTCCCGACAGAGCCTTCTCTTGCCTACCAATAAAGAAGCTTTCCCTCAGCAGCATTACGCTATTAAGGGAAAGCGATTCCTCTTTAGTCCATCATAAAACGACTTGCATCCGTGTGGGGTAGGAAGCAGGCGGCTACGAAGGAGTCCATGTAACCGGGGTGGGTGGACAGCTCCATATAGGTCATGTTTTTGGCAACCTCTTCGGTCTTTTCGTTTGCCTCATCGGACAGGGCCATGGCGTAAGCCCCTGCCAGAGAGGAGTTGCCGATATAGTGATACAGCTCCAAGGGAACGTTGGGGAACATGCCGATGCGGACAGCGTTCTTCATATTGATACCACTGCCGATACCGCCGGCAACGTAGATGCCCTCTAAAACGGACTCGTCCATGTCCATGGCAGACAGGAGAGTATCAATGGCGGAATAAATGGCGCCCTTGGCACGGATGAAGTTGTCAATGTCCACTTCGTTCAGGGCGATCTCACGGCCCGTTGCAGACTCGGCGGCATGGGCTAAAATATATCTGCCGATACCGTGCTTATCGTGGGCAACTCTTGCCCCTTCCCGTACAAAGATACCCTTAGCGTTAATAATGCCACAACGGAACAGTTCTGCGATCATGTCAATAATACCACTACCGCAGAGACCTACTGCCTTGCCACCGCCGATAATATCATACGTAGGCTCCATGGTTTCCTTATCGATGGTACAAGCCTGAATGGCTCCGTCTGTGGCACGCATACCGCAGGAAATGTCGCCACCCTCAAAAGCAGGGCCTGCAGAGCAAGCACAGGAAACCAAGAAATCCGAATTGCCGAATACCAGTTCCCCGTTGGTACCTAAGTCGATAAACAGAGACATTTCTTCTTTATTCCAAATCAGACCTGCGAAGGTACCGGCAGTAATATCGCCGCCTACGTAAGAGCCGATGTTGGGAGCGATCCGCACCTGTGCCTCAGGATGGATAGGAAGACCCAGATCTGTAGCACGCAGCTGACCATAGCTGAAGAAAGCGGGGATATAAGGCTCCGTACGGATGGGGTCGGACTCCACCCCTAAGAGCAGGTGGTTCATAGTGGTATTTGCACCGATGGCAAGGCGGACGATCCGATTGGCAGGGACCTTGGCTTCCTTGCTCAGGGTGCGGAACAGGGGGAGGATGGTTTCTTCTATAATGGCCTTTTGGAGCTTTTCTCTACCGCCCTTTTTGCCCTGCTCGATAATGCGGTTAATGACGTCGGCACCGTAGCGGATCTGACCGTTGCCACCGGAGGCTTTGGCAAGAAGCTTGCCGTCCTTCAGGTCAAAGAGGACAGCGGAAACGGTGGTAGTACCGATATCCATACCGATGGCGCACAGGGGGCTTTCGTCCCCATAGGGCAGGAAGGTATAGACCGTGAATCTGCCATCCTTCTCCTCACCCCAAACACGGATGCGGAAGTTATTTTCTCGCAGAGCGGTCGGCAGCTCTCGCAGAGCGGCAAAGGGGAGGGATATCTCACAGCCCGTAGCCTCGGAAAGAGCCCACCGGAGCCGTTCGTTGTCAGGCATAGTATCATCCAAAGTAGGCTCTGCCATTTCCAGATCTACGTAGCGGAAGCTGTTACCCAGAGAGATCCCTGCTTCCGTTACACCTTCCAAAAGTTCCGTAAAAATGGCGATCTCTTTGCCACTGGACAGGTCGGCGGTCTTCATGCGGCTGCGGTAGGCTGAAGCAATATCGGGAACCAGAATTTCCAGATCGCTTGCAGGTTTACAGCAGCAGGATAAACGCCAGCCTTCGGCGTATTCTTCGTCAGAAATGTGGGCGGTCTGGAGTCCTTCGGTCTCGCCTTTTAATAGCTTGACCCGACACTTACCGCAGGAGCCGTTGCCGGAGCAGGGGGCATCGATTGCCACATTGACCCGTCGGGCGGTCTCCAATATATTCTCTCCGTCGATCCACTGTGCCACAACAGGGCTGTCACCGTTCTCAAATCGGAATGTCAGTTCATACATATGTAAGTACCTTCTTTCTTTCCTATTTATCCAGTATAATCATATCACAAAAGAGTAAAAAAAGAAAGGGATTTTTATTTTTCCTATTCTAACATGGCTTTTCTGAAAATTGTCGGGAATTGTATATCTACATACAAATTTTTAAAAGTAAAAATTTTGTATTGCAATTCGTTAAAGACAGTGCTATAATAAGGATATTCAAGAGAAAGGAGCGTCTACCATGTTTTTTATGTTTGCTTTTACTTTTTTCTATTACTTTGGTAACAGGGAATCGTGCAGCAAACCGTAAAGAATCGACGTTTCATTTTACATGACAGATTTTTAGCCGCACGAGGGAGCTGTTTTCACAGGATTCTATCGTGGGGCTTTTTTGTATACCTATATGGGATTATACAGACACTACATTATATAATATACGGGTTCCGATCCGCCACCGACTCCTGCCGGCGTGCAGACCCCCGCAAAGAAAAGGAGATTTATATTATGATCGCAGTTATTAAGAAGGGAACATCTCAAGCCCAGATCGACCATCTGATCTCTTGGCTCAAGAGCCAAAAGTTAGACGTTCACATTTCTCACGGGGAAAACTATACGGTTCTGGGTCTCATTGGAAACACCGGCTCTATTGACATGGAGCTTTTAAGCAGCTTGGATATTGTGGAATCCGTGAAACGGGTCACGGAACCCTTTAAGCAGTGCAACCGCCAATTCCAGCCGGAGGACACCGTCATCACCGTAGGGAAAGCCAAAATCGGTGGCGGCCATTTCGCTATGATCGCAGGGCCCTGCTCCGTAGAGACGGAAGACCAGATCATCGAGGTTGCCCAAGCTGTAAAGGCCGCCGGTGCAGACTTCCTCCGTGGAGGTGCTTTTAAGCCCCGTACC
>JAZSAO010000435.1:0-10958 GCA_045601945.1 Faecousia sp.
ATTTGCATCGGTTCGTATCATTATCCACAAAATATGGATTCGGCTCCAGTTCACCGCTATAAATTGAATCGGCCAACATAGACACCTTTTGTTTAACATGATCTCGCAGAAGTTTCATATCTTCTGCAGTTGCCAGATAGCCTTTGATGTCTCCTTTTTTGGTTACCGAACAAGGCAGGAAACGGAGTGAATCAGATGGATCCATCGCCTTTAGCAGTGAATGATCGTCCAAAAGGAGGCCTGTCCGTTTTTGTTCCTTATCTCGGTCTTTCTTTAGCGCATCACCATCATAAGGATCCGTAGCAGAAATCTTACCACTCCGCGCCGGAAAATACATAACTCCGGCAGGGGTCAGGTTTTCATATCCCAGCTTATCTCCATGATCCTGCAGAGCAAACAAATAGATCAGCATCTGCAATCCCATACCATAGTAAACATTGGTATAGTTAAAGGAAGTATGTCCGGTTTTGTAGTCTATAATGCGATAATATGTACAGTCACCCCTTTGCATGATATCCAGTCTGTCTACCTTACCCTCCAGAATGCCTGAAATCGTTTCTCCCACAACAGGCACAGGATCACTTTCTGCATCTTTATTTTCAGAAAATTCCAATTCAAAACATACAGGTTCAAATTCTGAAGATGACAGTTCCTCATACAAATTCTGTACAACACAGCGAACTTCGTGGAAATTACGGCGGAATAAGTATTCAGTTCGATCAGAGTGCCACAAATCCGAAAGCTTCTCCGTAGTAAACTTTTCCATATAATAGTCCGCCAATTCCATAACGCGATCCAAGCCTACAATATGGAATCCCCCTTCTTCCATTACCTTTTTACAGGTCAATTCCAGAACCTCATGAACGAAGGTACCATACATAGATGCATCAATCTCTGCGTTTTGCATTTCCTGTGCTCTGAGACCGTATTTCAGAAAATACTCAAATCGGCAGCCTCCTGCCGTCTCTAATTTAGAAGCAGATAATCGCAATCGATCTCCATACAGCGCCTTTACCGCATCCTGAGACAGCTTCTGCATCGTATAGGGTTCGGCCTTTTCATATTTCGCCTCATAGTCCCTATCAGATCGGCAAATTAGGTCTCTGTCATCGCTAATGGTTTCTCCTTTGGGATAAAGCTTTCGACTGCGGAGATAATAGTGCGATTCTTTCCCCTGTAAGGCACAGAAGTATATTCTCTTAGCAGGGCCGCCTAAAACGCTGTCGATCATAGCTAACTCACGGCTTAACTTCCCTTCTGCAAGGGTGTTAGGAGAGATTTTGATCCTCATATCGATCAGCGTTCTACGCTCACGTTCCGTCAAAAGGGATTGGTTCCCTTGAATTGCAGGAAGTACCCCTTCATTAGCACCCATAACAAACAAATACGGAGTCTCGCAATTTCGCTGAGAGGAAAGACTGCCGATATTGATACAGTCAATGGTAGCAGGAATGGTGCCAACAGTATAAAGACTTACCGCAGTACGGAACAACTGAAGAAAATCATCCGATGAGCGAACCGTATCTCCCAGCACTCCGTACATCTGCTCCATCAATCGGCAGATAATGCCATAAACCTGCGCATATTCCTGAGCCTTCTGTTTCTCGTTGTTTTCCGACAGGCAAATGGCTCGACGGTTCAGTTGCTCGTTAAGAGAAATATCCTCCATAAACTGATTCAACGCAAGGAGCATCTGTCCGGTATTTTTGGCGGATTTTAGCCCATTACGGAGCGCATTCAGAGGCTTCATAAGCTTCACTCTGGATGCATTCAGGTTTTCCAGACGATATTTTTTTAAGTGAGGCTTGTCATCCGTCAAGCCAAAAGGACTCATAGTCCAAACATCATCAAACCGCATTCCGTCGATGTCCCACATAAGAACATAATTTTCAAGCCTATCACTTTCGGCAAAAGTCAACTTGGAAAATCCGGTTTTCATATAACTAAGTACAGATCCTTGTTCATAGTCCAAGGACGCTTCCAAAGCAGTCAAAAGCATATGAACAACAGGTTGCTTCAGGATATCCGTGTCGCCTGCAAAATACGCCGGAAGATCTGCTCTACGGAGTACTGTGCAAAGAGGCGACCTGTAGGTATTATAGTCTCCGCATGCAATGGAAATATCTCTGAGTCGTACCCCTTGCTCCATAAGTTTCAGAATCTCACCGGCCACTATGCGACATTCTGTAGCTACATCCGTTGCTGATATAAAATGAACAGCATCCGTAGCATCACTGGATACCTGCCGAGATCCAAATAAATTCTCTCGTAGAAAGGGAATCCCCTGCAAAATTTCAACAGGCTGTAGATTCATGATCTCGCAGCTGTTTGGTGCGGATCGCATCATATTTTTTAATTCTCTTCCTGTCGCGGCCGCAGTAGAAAATTGTAGTTCCTCCGTGGAAAGGCTGTCACACAAGAGATAAACAACCACATCGGCATTCTCCGCCAAGAGCTGACGAATAATCGCCATTTCAACACCATTAAAATCCGTAAATCCGTAAAAATAGAAGGTCTTTCCCTTTGCATATTCATTCTGCTCCAAGGTAAGTAACAATCTGGTAAGTCGGCTATCCGGGTTCTGGTCTAAGTTAGAGCAAATGCTATCATAGCCTTCTAAAAGAAGGGTCAATTCCTCCATTTTCAGAGCAAATGCTCCTTCCAGAGAGGATAGTTTTTCTCGTAAATCTTCAGCTGTAATGCAAGAACTTCTCAGTTCATCTAAAGTTTGAGACAGTTGAAGCAGGAAATTTGGCTTTAAGGCATTATTGCCGAAGATCTTCAGCTTCGACCGCAAACTCTCCACAGTCAGAGACATAATCATCAGCTTGCCTGCAGCATCGGTTTCAGATTCCGCAATGCCTCCTATCTCAGAGAAGGTGCGCACTGCTAAACGTGAAAACCCCAGAATCTCAGCATAAGCCGAAATTCGATCTCCGCCATATTCGCAGAGTTTTCTTTCCAGCATATGAGAGATCTGTTGCGGAACAAGGATCAGTTCCTTTGGTTTTCCTTCTCCCGCATTGGCACAAACTGTTTTAAGAAGGTGATTTTGATTTAAAACTCTATTCGTAGAATGATAAATTTTTAACATATAATCATTTATAATAAAATTTATCTCGAAGGGCTAATTTTATTATTTCTCCTTCCTGTAAAATCGTCGATAGAGCATCCTTCCATCTCTATACTGTCTATTCTACCATGATGCAAAAGTGTTGTCAACGGAAAACAGATTGTATCATCTCCAACAATTTAAACCGCAGCACGTATTTCGTTTTCTCTTTTCGTATCAAGGCAATTTCCTCTTCTCCATACCCGCCACAAACGGCAGCTGATTCCAATTCCTCCAGAGAAGATGCATTACATAAAGTCGGAAACACAACGCACCACCAGTTTTTCCCTTCTCCATTTCCAATCACAATTCTTAAAGTGTGATATTCTCCGGCAGGAAGAGAAAAAGTATCATATTCTCTGGTTGTAAAGAGCTCCTCACAAAGGCTGGCCTTCACGTCATGGTAGCACCCTTCACTCTGCAAAAACGCTTTTGCCGATGCTTCCAGTTCAGGTAGCCTTTTCATCAGAATCGATTCTGTATCCCAAAGAGTTTCACAGCCATAAGTCATACTATTCACTTCTTGTAAAATATGATCCCGTAGTTTCAATTTGTTCGTCTGATCTGTAACACTGTCAGAATTTGCAACAATATGGAGCCTTAACGTTTTTTCTGCTAAAGCATTCTGTTGGACAATGGCTTCCCCTGTGAATATTGCAAAACCAAGAAGGAACACCGAAAGGATCCATACCATACATTTCATTTTCATAAAAACACCGTCCATATGTAGTATTTTGTTACCTACAGTATAGACGGTGTCTAAAGTAATTATACAGTTTTGCAAAAATATGTATTCGGGTATTGCTCTTTCAATGCGCTGACCGCAACTTGGGCTTGCTCTTCTGTAGAAAATACACCAAATACGACACTTCCACTTCCGGTCATTTGTGCGCCGCAAGCACCATGATCCATAAGTATATTCTTGATAGCCGGAATATCCTCATATTCCCCTACAACAGCTTCTTCAAACACGTTGCAAAGGAGAGAACCTACCTTTTCCGCATTCCCCTCTCGCAAAGCTTGGATCATAGCATCGTGATCGGGATGATCGTTCACCACAGAATCATCCAGCTTTGCAAAAAGCTTCGGCGTAGAAAAAGCCAGATCGGGTTTGCACAGAACATATATCAGTTTAGGCCCGATCTCTAAGGGAGTCAGCCGTTCCCCCCTACCTTCGCAGAACGCAGTTCCACCCAGAACGCAGAAAGGCACATCAGAGCCGACTTTTGCCCCCAACTCCGCTAATTCAAAGGGGTTTAGCGGAGTATCCACGCACTGATTTAAAGCCCTAAGGACAGCAGCTGCATCGGCACTGCCTCCACCCAGACCTGCTTCACTTGGAATCCGTTTTACAACAGTGATACGTAAGCCCTCAGGATCCCAAGAAAGACGATCACAAAAGACCCGCGCCGCCTTCCATGCAAGATTTCGTTCATCCATTGGAATATGGTTCAAATTGCAACGAAGTTCCCAAGGCGCACCTGTCCCAATCTCCAAAACGATCTCGTCCTCCAATCCAACAGCCTGCATGATACTTTCCAGATCATGGTAGCCATCGGATCTTTTACCAAGGACGTCCAAGGTCAAGTTAATTTTTGCAGGGGCGGATTCCCGTAAAGTTTTCATTTAATCTTTCTGCCTTCCAGATAATAGCGCTTTTCACGGCTGTGACCCATAGAGAAAGTCTTTCTGGGCAGAATACCGTCTGCAATAACTCCGCGGAAAAGCTGGCTTTTTTCCATGGCGGGCAGGAGGAATCCAATAGCATTTTCCTGGTCGGCAAGAGCGATCAGTGCATCATCGTCATGGATATAGTCGATCTCGCCTGCATTGGACTTAAGGTACTCATCCAAGAAGCCCTGTAGAACACCAACTGCCAGCTGGCTCTTTGCCTTATCCAGAGATACGGTACCGGACTCCTTGCCGATGTACCACTTGACCTCGAAGCCGCCTTCGGCACAAACTTCTTTTTCCAAAGCAGCCAGAAGTGCCTTGGGATCGCACTTGATGATTACACGATGAATGGGTTCAAACACCTGTGCCTCATCGTGAATATTTTCCAGTTCGACCAACGCAAAACGAGCAGGATGCATAGACAGATCCTGATCCGGATTCTTTGCTTTCAGTTCTTCATAGCAAGACTTTGCGGTTGCCAAAGAGTGATTCCCGTCACCAACTGCAAATACCATGGGAATACCGGGCAAATCTTCGTATTTTTTACCGACATTGGCAGTATAGTCCGTCAAACGAGCGTTAAAATCTTCTGCCGCAGCACCCTGTACTAACCAACCGCGGATTCGATTTCCGCCTTCCATCAACTCAAAATCATAGAGTTCCTTCAAGTCAGCCTTCTGCTCTCCAATCGGCTCGATAAGGACCTTTTCATGGTCATCAGCCAGCATAAGAATATGGGGCAATTCAATGGGTGCATCCCGACGTACACGCATACGGGGAGGGATTCTCTCTACAACAGTACGCTCTGTTGCACGAATGGCAGAAGTTGAGCCGGTGGAATAATCATAAGCATTCAGATCAACCATACCTACCAGTCCCTTACGAACCGTACCGTTTTCCAGAGTACGTTCAATATATACAAGGGCATTTTCGTATGTGGTGAAAATATTGTCCTTCAAATATTGTGCCATAGTCCGATTGATGAGGGCGGTATGCTCAGCTTCCTTTTCCGTACCCAATTCTGCTTCAGGAAGGATCAAATTGATGGTAGACGGAGCCCCTTCCGCGTTCTTTCTGACCCGTTCCCAATAGGCAGGATCAGAAGTAAACTGATCGCAAGCGATAACTGCCCATTTCTCCATAGAGTCTACCTGAGGGAATAAAATATCAGCAGGTAAAAAAGCATTCATAATCAAATCAAACCTTTCATATTGTTGTCAATAATTTTAGCGTTCTGTTTGCACAGAACTATTATTTATTATACAATATTTTCTTTCATTTGCATAGAGGTTTTAGAATGTCGTTTTTTACAAATTTCATTGAAATTTTTGCGTATACTGCCCAAAAAACAGGTCATACTATGGTCAGATTCGATTTGGAGGTGTAATCATGGACACAATTGCTTTAATTCTGAGTATTATCGGTTCTTTAAACTGGGGGCTTGTAGGTCTGTTTCGATTTGACCTTGTTGCATGGCTTCTGGGCGGCCAGACCGCTCTCCTTTCTCGTATCGTTTATGCGCTGGTTGGCCTTGCCGGCATCTGGTGTATTTCTCTCCTGTTCCGCAGGAACGCTCTGGCAGATCGAGAAGAGTTCTAAAAAAACGCACCTCTTGACCCAATCAGGCAAGAGGTGCATTTTTATGGTGTCAACCTTCCCAGCCAAGCACTATAGGCAGAAGAGTTGATCATTAAGGGATAATTTAATATTATACAATCATCAATCCCCTGCGTTTCTGCAAATTTCTTCAGATCTAAATTCGGTTTCCCATTTCGATTAAATTCTCTGGGATCAATACATATAATTTTACTGTAATGCCCTGTAAGCCATGTAGCAAAGGCATTGCCATAGGATTCCTTGATTAGCAGGCAAACCCTTTCTTCCTCTTGATCTGTTTCAATAACCGTTATAGGATGATCTCCGCCAAGGAAGCAAATATACTTATTGGAGTAATTCTCCGATAACGGATAAACCATGTCAATTTTCCCACCGTAATAAAGATCCCCTGAGTCATAGTATCGGACAGAAGTCTTTCGGTAAGGAATATAATAGGTTAATTGATCCGGCTGTTCCCGAAGGATCTCTCTTTGTGGATATCCCGACAAAAAACTATACATCGTACCAAGAAATGTATCATAAGTTCCACTGTCATACGACTGCAAGGGATCGGGACGGAGGCCGGCAGCTTCACAAAATGCCGTATATGCATAGTAGGATCCCAAATGTGTCCAATGGTGATCTGTTCGGAAATAAATATACTCCTCATTATGATCTTTCAAAACACTGTAAGCATCCACTTTGGATATATGATCTGCCATGTTATTGTACGCGTAGTCAATCATATTCTCTTGGGATTCCTCCCCTTCTGCGTACGCCTTTGGTGCATACAATCCCGCAGAGTTAGGGACTAATATGCTATAAACATTTACGCCTTCCAGAGAATCCCCGATTGCGGAAACCGAAGCGCTGTATTTCTCAATGGCATCATAATCCGGAACAGGCAGTTCCATTGCGCGATTTCCCATTAATAGTATCTGTCCCAGTGCTTCCGCAGCAGGTTCCGCTTCAGTTATCGGCTCCGTTTCAATAGCTTCCGTAGATTCCGGCGCAGATTCTATAGGATCCTCTACAGCCTGAGTAGAAGGTTCTGATGTAAGAATCTCAGTTTCATCCTCAGTCATATCCGGAGAACTGATTCCCGGTAAATGGGCACCATGGTCCGCACCGTCATTGATAATAGGCACAAGAATCTGTGCTTCCTCTTTTGATGTAAATCCCGTAAAGGAATAAAATTGATTCAATCTGCGATTCCATGTGTCAACGATATTCCCACCGGAGAAATCTTCTACCAGACTGCTATGGAACATTGTTGCATATTCTCCCATTATAAAGTTGTGAAGACCAATTTCAGGCACTCCGCTTTTGCTAAGCGCGGAAAATCCCACAAACACAACAACTACAAGGAGAAATACGGAAACGCCAATATATAGTTTTCTCAGAGGTACATCACCCCTTTCTTAGCATTGGTATAAATAAATCATTAGAAATTTGCATACATGGAAGGTCTGGCTCCGTTTCCGATTATAGATACCGTACAGACCGCTAGTAACAACAAAATCAGTACTCCCTGTCCGATCACAATCAATCTTTGAGAAATATTTGATCTGTTTTCCCCCCGGCTTTTCCATTTTCCGATCCACACGGGACCAATAATGGCACAGAAAATACTGACAGCAAAGAGAGGTAAGCTATTATTCAGAACCAGAAATGTAGGTTCCATCCCTGTTCCGGAAAAGCTTATCATTCTGCAAACAGAATCCCATAAGGAGGACAAATTCTTTGCCGCAAAAATGATCCAGCCAAAATATATAAAAAGAACCGAAACAAGCCATCTTAAAACAGAGGGAACTTTACTTATAAAGCGGAACAAAAGTTTCTCCCCGGACAGCAGCAAGAAAAAATAACATCCCCACAGCAGAAACGTCATGGACATCCCGTGCCATAACCCGGTCAAGGTCCAAACTACCAGAAGATTGCAGATCTGCCGAAAGACTCCCTTTCGATTTCCTCCTAACGGAATATATACATAGTCTCTAAAAAAACTGCCCAGAGTCATATGCCAACGTCGCCAAAACTCCCCTACCGATATTGCGGTATAAGGTTTGTTAAAGTTCTCCGGCAAGGAGAACCCGAAAACACGACCCATTCCTAATGTCATATCACAGTAACCGGAAAACTCCAAATATATATATAGCATAAACGCAAGTCCTCCACCCCACACAGATAGCCATGAAGAATGGGTTCCAAGCTGCTCATAAACACGGAATAGAGGATCTGCTAACAGAATTTTTTTTCCAAGGCCAACGGCAAAACGGAAGTATCCCTTAAAGATGGAGGCCGGATCAATTTCCCGTTCCTGCAATTGAGGCGCAATTTGAGAATACCGTACAATAGGCCCCATGATCAGTTTCGGAAAAAACATAACAAACAACAGAAATTGTGAAAAGCTATGGCACTCCTCCCCTTTTCCATATAGGTCTACTTGATAGGCAATCAGAGAAAATACATAAAAAGACAACCCTAAAGGAAACAGCAGATTTCCACATAGTTTAAAGAACGTCAGAGTTCCTATATTCAAAACAACAGAAAGAATCACCGCCAATTTCCTGCGGCAAATGATTTTAGGCAACCAATAATTTAATACCGAAAGGATCAAAACCAATGGAACATAGATTGGTTGGCAAAAGCAGTAATATAAAAAACCAAAGAGGATCAGTATACCATTTTTCAGTTTCATTCCGGGAGCCAAAAAGTAAAGCCCCGTACATAAAGGAAAAAAGAAGTATAAGAAGAATAAATTGGAAAATTCCATAACTTAGCCTCAATTCTACACAATTCTCCAATAGAATAGCAGATTATCTACAAAATTTCAACTGCTATTTCTTACTCCGAATACAACTTCTCTTCTTAAATACAAAAGTGCCGTTAAATTCGGCACAGCCATCATAGCATTTAGGATATCCGTTAAATGAAAGGCAACAGACGAAGACAGAAAAGGACCCACCGCGAGTGCAAGGAGATATCCCATTCGATATAGCCTTAACCCTTTTCCTCCCGTTAAGTATATCAAACATTGTTCTCCGTAAAAACTCCACCCAATGATCGTTGCAAAAGCAAAAAATACAATACAAATAACCAGTAAATAAGATGGGATTCCATGGCTCCATGGCAATCCCTCGTTCCATGCTAAATCCGTCATGGATCCCCCTTCCAGAGGTTCTTTCCACACATCGGTAACAATCAGGCTCAATCCGGAAAGGGTGCAGATCACTATGGTATCAATGAATGTCGCACTCATGGTGATCAGCCCTTGTTTTATGGGATCTCGTTCACAGGAAGCAGCAGCCGCAATCGCACCTGTCCCCATTCCGGCTTCATTGGTTAGGACGCCTTTGCTGATACCCATACGTAGAACTTGCCGAATACAGATTCCACACCCTGCGCCAAATACCGCCTTCGGACAGAATGCACTTTCAATGACTAATAGGATCCCTTCCGGTATCTTGCGATAATTGCTTATCAGTATTATTAAAGTGCAGGATATATACAATGCGGCCATTAACGGGACCAAAGTCTCGCATACTCTTGCAATTCGTTTTCCTCCACCTAACAGTACCAACGCAGCCGCACTGGTTACGCAAAATCCTGTAAAAATCGTTACACCCGAATAGTTACCGATTCTAAAACCAGAAGAAAACAAAGCAGTAACTCCTGTAGTAATACTGTTGATCTGTGTAATGGTACCAACACCCAATACCCCTGTTACAACTGTGATCCACCCATACAGCTTCCCCATCTTAGGCATTCTCAGGCCTTTTTCCATATATGTAAATGGTCCCCCTACCGAGTGGGATCCATAAGGTCTATATCGTACAGCCAGATACCCTTCTGCAAATTGAGTTCCCATTCCAAATATAGCCCCTACAAGCATCCAAAACAATGCTCCGGGGCCACCCGCCCCTAATGCCGTTGCAACCCCCACAATATTCCCGGTCCCTATGGTAGCGGCTAAAGCAGTACAAAGGGCAGAAAAGGTTGATATTCCCTTTCCCTCTTCTCCTGTGCTGATGCTTTTCAGCGCTTCAGGCAATCGTCTAAATTGGATCCCTCTCAACCCAATAGTATACCAGATCCCAACAAACAGAAATAAAACAATTGTCGGCCAACCCCATAATACTTCTGCCGTAAAACGAATGATGTTTTCCACTGATACTCATCCTCTTCTTATAGATTCAATAATCCCTGAATAGTTTGTAAACATTTTTTTAAAATCATTGAATTTTATCAAGATTAAGTGTAAAATAAAGTCAATTTACAGGAAGGATTCACCTATATGCTTACACTACATGATATTACAAAAGACTATATCTTAGGAAACACCTCTGTCCAAGCGCTACGAGGTATCAATGTCAGTTTCCGCCAAAACGAATTCGTATCCATCCTCGGGCCTTCCGGTTGCGGTAAAACAACCCTGCTGAACATCATCGGAGGCTTGGATCGCTATACCTCCGGAGATCTGATGATCGATGGTATTTCCACTAAAAAGTATAAGGATCGAGATTGGGACTCCTATCGGAACCACGCAGTTGGCTTCGTATTCCAAAGCTACAAC
>JAZSAO010000436.1:0-4574 GCA_045601945.1 Faecousia sp.
GGATACAGAAAGCCTGCAGCCCAACACCGATAGCCTCAGCGGCGTCAGCAGCGTTCTTGCAGCCCTTCTTGAAAGCGATGGCAGCGCCCAGGGTGTAAGCCCAAACGGCGTTTTCAAAAGCGATGGGCTGGGTGCCGCGAACGATAGCGTCCACATCCACGCCCTGATCCTTCACGTACTGCGCCATCTGATCCAGATCGGTAAAGCCGTACTCCTTGAGGACGCCTTCGATCTTGTTAATTCTTCTATCGTATCCTTCAAAAGTAGCCATTTCTACTCACCTCTTATCAAATTCTGGTTACTGATGACGCGGGTCGATGAACTCCACAGCCTCGTTGAAGCGGCCATAGGAGCCAATGTTCTTCTCGTAAGCTTCCTTGGGATCCATGCCCTTCTTGATGGCATCCATCATCTTGCCCAGATGCACGAACTGGTAGCCGATGACTTCGTGATCCTTATCCAGACCCAGCTTCAGCACGTAGCCTTCAGCCATTTCCAGATAGCGGACGCCCTTCTTCAGGGTGCCGTACATGGTACCGATCTGGCTGCGCAGACCCTTGCCCAGGTCTTCCAGACCAGCGCCGATGCTCAGACCGTCTTTGCTGAATGCGCTCTGGGTGCCGCCGTAAACGATCTGCAGGAACAGCTCACGCATAGCGGTGTTGATAGCGTCGCAGACCAGGTCGGTGTTCAGAGCTTCCAGAATGGTCTTGCCGATGAGAATCTCGGAAGCCATAGCGGCGGAGTGGGTCATGCCGGAGCAGCCCAGGGTTTCCACCAGCGGTTCCTGAATGATACCTTCCTTAACGTTGAGGCTCAGCTTGCAGGCACCCTGCTGGGGAGCGCACCAGCCTACACCATGGGTGAAGCCGGAGATGTCGCTGATCTGCTTTGCCTGTACCCACTTACCCTCTTCGGGAATGGGGGCGGGGCCGTGATATGCACCCTTTGCAACAGGACACATGTGCTGTACTTCTGTTGTGTAAATCATTGCAAAAATCCTTTCTTATGCCTTTTTGAAGTGGCAAAATTCCGTGGAACTTGCAAAACTCCATACTTCGCAAATTCTACTCTCATTATACAAAAACTCAAGCTAATTGTCAACGGCATTGTTTAAGGGATTTGAAAAAAAGCAAAAAAACATAAATTTTTTTGACGATTGACTCTTGACATAAGAAAATATATACTGTACTATAATTATAGATCAAAATTGGTTTCGAGCATTACGAAAGGATGGTATATATGGATAAGAAAGTGAGTATTGTTTTGGCTTTTGTCCTATTGGTAGGTATTTTAGTATGTATTTTTGTTCCCATGGATAGGGAGGAGGAAAGATATAAGGGCGAGATCATTTATAGCGCCCATGTAGGGGGGACTTGGACGAATACTCTTTATCTGGAATTATACGAGACCGGTTTTTTAGCTGTCCATGATCCAAATAGCTGTCCTTGGGGAATTGTGAATATGGGGACTTTTATAGAAGATCACGGAGAGAATTTGATTTTTTCAAAGTTTCTTTCGAAAAAAGAGTTTCAAGAAATCCTTGCTATGATGGCACAATTACCGGATGAATATTACGAAGAGTGTGATATATTCGATGCTGATGAGGCCACAATTCTCTATAAAGGGGAGCAACACCATATTGTTCTATTTCCAGAAGAAAATAGACCCCATGAGCAGTTTATACAGCGCCTCTTTACTATTGCCGATCAGAGATATTGGCTTCCGATGAATGAGCGGTAATTCCATATGATAGAAAATTCCCTGCTGCGGTTCAGCGAATGAACTGCAACAGGGAAATCTTTATTCATAATTACCGTAGACCCATGCGTTGGGCAGGGAACGGCATTGGATATTTGCATTGGAACACTTTGTGACGTACTCACCGTCATACCACATAACAGCACTGGTGCCGCCGTCTAAGTTCATGGCAGTATAGGCATCATGGCGCATGAGGATATTGGCGCAGGTTTCTACATTGGTACCAATGGAGCGACCAATCAAACGTCCTTCGATGACCAGCATCAGGATCTCTCCACGGGAGGACTGTCCGATTGCGGCTCTGGGGTTGATACCATCGTGTTCGCCATAACCTTCAACGGTGAGTCTTCCGTCTACGATAAGAGCGGGTTTAAATTCGACAGCATCGGTTACATCCTCTGCAACAGAAGAGGATGCGTTGGTAATATAGAACTTGTTATCCTTGGTCAACTCGATCCGTTTGTAACCCCTCTGGGAATAGTGGAGACCGTAGCTTTTTCCCTCGCACATGGTATAGCCTGCGATGTCACCACCGTTACCATTTCCTTCGGGATCATTAAATCCGTTGCCGGTAATGCCGATGAGACCACCGGAGTTCTTGCAAATGGTGCCAATATCCTGGCCGTAGTTGCCGATGCCGGAGGAGGCTTCGCAACGGATCTGTGCGGGATCTTTGCCGATTGCCAAAATTCCCAGATAGCCTGTACCCTGTACACGAACCAGAAGAATTTGATTTTTCGCATCCAGTGCAAGAACCTGTTCACCCATATTGGTATAGATGGAGGTGCCTTTGTCATTGAAACCTGCTTCGTTAATATAGATGTTTTCCCAACCGTTGTTTAAAACCTCAGGATGATCTTCGAGGTAGGCTTCGAAGGTACTGCGGTTTAATTCCCAGAACAGTTCGTAAAATGCGGTCTCAGCAGGATCTTCGCCGGGTACGGTTTCTGTAGGAGCGGTAGTTTCGTCGATACCTTCTGTGGGGGTTTCCGGATCGGACTCTGTGGGCTGTGTCACTACGGGACGCTGGCTAATTTCGTCTTCCTGCTCCAGACCGGACAGATACATCCGCATTCGCATATCTTCTACCATGTACTCAGGCAGGAACCATTCTGCCATCCATGAATGGGTCATAGTGGAAAGTGCAGTAGCTATATATTGATCTCTCCAGTATTTGATACTGGGAATATTGGTAAATACCAGAAAACAGTAGGTTGCTTCTAAGAACAGCACGATACTGAGAATGATGGCGGTAATTCGCATTCCTTTGTATGGCTTGGATTTTTTAGGTTGTTTTTTGCTGCGATTCTCAGTTTGTCTATGGTATTTATAAACTTCGTTTTCAGTGTTGTGATCGTAGGTGTCGATTACGAAACGCCTCCTTTATCTTTGATTTCCTGAAAGGAAAGCATAGCGTTGTGAACTATATTCTATCACAAATCCATGTGCTTGTAAACAATATAAATGTGAATTTTTTGCATCATGATAGAAAATCTCACTCTGTCTTGTAATCAGGGGGAGAGTGTGCTATAATTCTTTGCGAAACAAATATTTATGTTTTATCCGAGGAATGGTATTATGCAAATGGTTTTAAAAGACAAAACGGACCGATTTTTGACCCGTACTTTATCCGGTTCGGTTTTTACATGGCGTGAAATTTTCCGCCTTATGATCCCCGGTATTTTGGATAATCTTTCCATAACCCTGATCAGTATGCTGACTACAGCGCTGATCAGCAAGAATGGAGAGACGTCTATTGCGGCGGTGTCTCTTGTGGGACCTGTGACGGGACTCATGGTGTGCTTCTTTACGGGGATTTCTGCAGGTGCGTCCGTTATTGTTGCGCAATGTTGGGGTGGTAAGAATGAAGAACAGCTGAAGCGAGGAATTGCTACCGGCTTTTTCCTGACGGTTTTGGTTGGAGTGATCGTAAGTATTCCCTTACTACTCTTCCCGGAATGGATCTTGAAACTTCTCTACGCCGATGCAGAGACAATTGTGCTGGAAAAGGCGAGGATCTATCTTTCGGGCAGTGTATGGTCTATCTTGATTTTTACGGTTTATACGGCCGGGTTTGCGATTCTCAGAGGGTTGGGAGAATCAAAGCGTTGCTTAACTCTTAGTATTGTGATCAATTTAGCGTATTTTCTGTTTAGCGTTCTGTTTCTGAATATTCTGGATATGGATATTGCGGGAAGTGTATGGGCATTGATTCTTGCTCGCCTTGTAGGTACAGTTTTAACGATCATATTACTCTTATATTGGAAACCGCCTGTTAGAATGTCCTTTTGGAGTTTATTCCGCTTTGATCGGGATCTATTGCAGAAAACCCTTCGGATCAGTCTTCCTTTTGGCTTGGAACAGATTTGTATTTCCTTCGGAAATCTCACATCCAAAATGTACATGATCCCCTTGGGGACCTCTGCTATTAGCACTCATGCCATTGCAAATTCGGTTCTGACAGTTTTTACAACTGCTTCACTATCTGCCGGTAATCTGGCGGTAACGGTAGTTGGAAAATGTGTTGGGGCAGATAAGAAAGAAGAAGCCTATCTTTACGGGAAACGGTGCAACCAGCTTGCAACGATCCTCATGGTTTTGTCCTGTGTGGTATTTGTGCCGCTTTTGCCTTTCTTACTGAATCGCTTCCATCCTACGGCAGAAGCCTTTGTTATGGCAAGACAGCTTCTTTTGTGGAGCATCCCTGCTATGATCCTGTTTTCTCCTATGTCTAATACATTACCATTTACACTCCGAGCCGGGGGAGATTCTACATATCCGTCCTTTGTATCGTTGGCAGTTTTATGGATCAT
>JAZSAO010000437.1:0-1765 GCA_045601945.1 Faecousia sp.
TCAGACTCTGCCCCTTTTCTTCCCCTGTCACGCCAATAATTAGGTCGTATTTAGCGGAAGACAGGCTGTGAATCAGCCCCCTCAGCTTAGCATCTCCGAGAGAAAATCCTTGGACACCGGATTTTTCTTGAGAGAACACCACAGAAATAGAGGGTGCAGAAGCCTTCGTTCCTTGTAAGTCACAAAGAACTCCCTGGTTTGCAAATACGACCTGTTCCTCGATTTCTTTTATCTGTTGGGCTACCGTTAGATCTGCAGTAAAATCGCAGGACACCGGCAGAACATTTACCAGCATTCCCGGAAGCTGTCCCAAATTCACCGTAGTCCGCATGGAAACCGGAATACCCAAAGACAGCTTTTTCTGTCCCGTAAACCGCTCCATGGTGACCATAGCACCGAAGAGAAGCACATTATGCAAGCTGGTTCTCAGTCTGTTTGCAAGTGCCTTAAGACCGTCAGCTATAGCAGGCTCCATAGGTTCCTGTAGTTGTAGAGAATGGATGGCCGTTCCCCTGTGATCCTTCGGAAGATCGGGAGCATCCCCCATAAGGGTGCATCGCTCTTGCCATTGCTTCTCCACAGAAGACAGATCCTGTTCTCGGAGCCATTGGGTAAAGTCCCTGTACTGCAGTTGGGGCTGGGGTAGCACTTTCCTCTCATAGAGTGCAGACAGTTCTCCCAGTAGGATAGGCATACTTGCACCATCTGCAATGATGTGATGCAGATCGATCCACAACTGCTGTTCCTCCCCTCGCTGTGCAAGGCAGAAACGAATCAAGGGGGCTTGTTTTAAATCAAAAGGTTTTATAAAGTCCGTAAACGCTGAAGAAAATTCTTCATAATCAGAAAGATCCACTCTGCCCAGTTCCGCAGTGATCTGATCTCCAACCACTTGGCAGATCTCACCGTCTACCGTATGGAAGGACGTACGGAGAATCTCATGCCTTTGGACTAAGGCATTGATTGCAGTGGTTAATCGGGACAGATCCGGCTTTCCGCTGACACTGTATGCCACAGGAATATGATAGCCCATTGTACGTGGGTCTCTCTCCTGTGCAATATAGATATTCTTCTGTGCCAGGGAAGCAGGATAATAGGATTGCTTTTCTACAGGCAGAATCGGGTTGTTCATAGGTTCCTCCGGGAAGACCTGCGCCAGTTCTTCCACCGTCGGATGGGTAAAAATTGTGCGAAAGGACAGGCGCACGCCCATAGAGAACTCTATTTCATTGAGCAGATCCGCAATCAGCAGAGAGTGTCCCCCAAGTTCAAAGAAGCTGTCACGGAGCCCAACGCGCTCCACCCCAAGAACCTTTGAGAAGGCTTGTGCAATCAGTTTCTCTCTTTCCGACCGAGGTTCTTCAAAATCTATGGACTCTTCATAAGTGATTTTGGGAAGCGCCTCCCGATCCGGTTTATTATGGGCTGTATAGGGAATGGCAGGAATCTGCATCATTCCGCTCGGTATCATATAAGAGGGCAGTTTGCCTCTCAGTTCATTCTTCATTTGATCCAAATCTAAAGCTTCGGATCCCCTGAGATATGCAAGAATGATCGTATCACCCTTATGGTCTCTATCGGTGACCACGACGCAATCCGTTACTCCATTGTGCATCCGTAAGAGAGCATCGATCTCGCCCAGTTCTACACGGTTGCCCCGGATCTTGACTTGGAAGTCGTTCCGTCCCAGATACAGGAGATTCCCGTCCGGGAGCCACTTGCCTATGTCTCCCGTTTTGTAGATCCGATGTCCCGGACAGAAGGG
>JAZSAO010000438.1:0-6228 GCA_045601945.1 Faecousia sp.
CACCCTGTACGGCACCAAGGACGGACAGCCTTACTATTCTTCTGAGGATGTCTACAGCATTGCAACCTATGCTCTTTCTCAGCTGGATAAACCTGCTTCCTCTGCAAAGTTGAAAGCTCTCTGCGCAAACCTGATCCGCTACGGATCTGCTTCCCAGATCTATAAGGGCTATCGCACAGATACCTTGGCAAGAGACAAAATGACCCAAGAGCATAAGGCCTACCTGACGGATCTGAGCACTGTGACATTTGGCAATACAAATATTACCACCACAGAACTCCCGAACCCTGCTGTCACATGGCAGGGAAAGGCGCTGGACTTAAATACCAAGGTTACGGTTCTTTATGTGATCAATACCGAAAAATATACCGCAGATCCTACGGCTCTGACCCTGCAGCTGACCTACCGAAATCGGGATGGGAAAGACGTTACTGTGACCCTTGAGAATCCGGAACCTTATGCAAACAAGGCCAACCAATATGTTTTCCGCTTCGACAGTCTATCTGCCGCTGAGTTGAGAACAACGATCAAGGCTCGCGTTTATAACGGAAACCAGCCGATTTCCAACATCTTGATCTATAGCCCCGACACCTACGGCAACGGCAGAACCGGCAGACTCCTGACATTGTGCCAAACCCTCTTCGCCTACTCCGACAGCGCAAAGGCCTACTTCGCAAACTAAGTAATATCTCAGAAAAAAGCAAGGCAGCGAAAACTGCCTTGCTTTTTACTTTACGGAGCCGACGAACGCTTTGCCTTTAGAAATGAAGAAATCGGATACTATCGGCTACTAACATTATCTATTGCCCATTCTATTGCATCTTCATAATGCCTGTCAAATTATCCATGATCTTGGAATATGTGCGTTGCAGACTTATTGCAAAATATGCATCTGCCGGAAACACTTCTGCCGTTACTGGTACAGGCACAAAGGCTAAGGATATGCAGATTACCAGAACAGGTGCAAAATTTTTTATATTGGATATCTTCTTGCTTAATATGTACTTATTTTTAATGGATGGAATTTGAACCATTTACCTTCCTGTTCCGTTACACATACTGCACTTTCCGGTAGTGTAGGGGTCAAGACCGGCAAGGTAGGATTCCAGATCGCTTCCTGCGGAATAATACCGCACATAGCCGGTTCCGTTGCATGCAGGACAGCCCTTACTGCTTGTGCCTGAGCTTGAAGCATATCTTGCTTCCTCATAAATGACTTCCTCGTTTTTTGTTAGGTAGTAAACGCAATACTCCTCATAGCTGCCGTATACATCGTTACCGGAGAATATGGTGGCATCGCCCCTAAAAATATCTGTATCAGCGATTATATCAAACACGGATAATTTTTGAATATTAGAGAGATTCTGAAAACCATCGGATGAAAACTCGACCTTCGATTGTAGATACTCTGCACCATAGAAGTTCTGCCAATGATAGCTGCTTTGAGAGACTAATTGAAGGTCAATTTTTTTGAGAACGTTTGCTCACCTAATAGTTTCAAAATTCTAGCGTAGGATATCTCGACCTCACATTGTGCGATTACTTCCGGGGTGTCCTGATAACGCCTGCATTCCTTGAACTTATCTAAGGCAGCTTCAAAGTCTTTTTGAGCAAGTAGCAGTATACCCTCATTATAGTAGCATGCCATAAATTTCTCTTCGGAATCCTTGTAGTACGAATATTTTACATCCTTAATATTATATTTCAGCTAAGAACTTCCTTTCGCCATCTGCTACAAGTCTTCTATGCTCTTCGTCAGATAGATGGTCGGAGTTGCTGCTTACGGGCTTTCCTTTAGGTGCGAGCTCCCACAGATTGATGGGTTCGATCACCACGGTGTAGGTTTTGGATTTTTTGGGCTGGGCGCAAATGCCGGAGAGAGTTCCTCGGAAGCCGGTAGTTCCTACTTTGGGCAGAACCAAGTATGCACAGCCGGCACAGGCCCCATCCTCCCCATACAGCTTTGCTCGCAAAGAGCCGTCTATACAAAGGGAGCGATCCTGCTGACTCCATGAGACTGTAACGGAAACAGAGCCGATTTGGGGAGTAATTTCCACTTTAGGTTCGCTGAATTCCAGTAATGCGAACAGAGTGGAGGGCGCCCATGACAGGATGGCATCATATTTTTGCTGGAGCTGATACCGAGAAATTGGCCGGGGCTGATTCTGTTCCGCCTCGTTGGCCAATTCCTGATAGAATTGATTCTGTTTTGCAGCCCATTCTCTGCGTGCGGCGTTCTGGGCTTGGATTTTGGCGTTTTCCTGCATAGTGTTGGCGGCAGCTGCGATTCCTGCAATGGGTCCGGCGATTCCTTGGGCGATTCCTCCGTGAATGGCCCAATCCTTTTCTTTTTCCTGATAGACGGATCGTTCCATCATTACACCGATCTCTCGCATGGCCTGAATACCCTTTTGATAATTGGCTACCTCAATGGCGTGCATTTCTACATACTTGCCTAAGCCTTCGTATTTTGATAGACGGCGCTGGTCATTTTCTGTAGCGATATTTTCGTTCAATATCCGGGTTCTTGCTTCTTTCGCACCTTTTCTCTTGGCTATGATGGGGATGAAGGTCAACAGTGCAGCGATGGCCATAAGAACAAAGGCGAAAATCATTGCGGCGGTTTTGTCTTTGCCGGCATTAAAGCTGGCACCGAAAACGGTGATCCCTCCAATCCATAAAGTGACCACAACAGCGTAATATTTTTCCATATGTCCTCCTTACTTGATACTGCAGAGTGCATGATGCATATAGTGGGTTACCAAGGCTGATCCTCGTAAGGCTGAGAATCGTAGCCTTGCTCTTGGGGATTCTTTACCATGCGATCCAGCTTGCCTCGCCACATGTTCTTGAACCACCGGGTATCTCCGAACCATTTGACAAGTGTGGGGCTGATGGCATAATATGTACGGATGAAAGCACGACCATACCATGTTTCGGCCAGCTTTTGATCACGATAACGGCGAAGGGTCCAAACCTCGGGACAGTCATAGGAACCATAGACTGCCGTGGCGACATAACAGCCACCGCTTTGCTGTTGGGCTGAAGAATAAGGGTTGTAAAGTGGGGGAATGGGAGGCGCAACATAGTTGAAATCAATGGATCTCATGGTTTGGATGGCATTTTTCAATAAGTCAATTGCTGTCTTTCGGAGACTGTCTCCGTAAGCAAAGAGCAGATCACCGCCGCCATCCGGAGAGACCGTTGCGTTCAGCACCTTCCTCAGAATAGCAATTAGCTGTTTGCAATTGGGACCTCTGGTTTCCTCGTTTTTTTCATTTTTCACGGAAAACAGATTGTATGCACGGTCCAATGCCAGCATGCCGTAGACGGAATATCTGGGAGCGGTTGCATCCTTCTTCTGAGATAAATGAATAAATTTTAGGATCATGTTCTGTCCAAAGGTAAGAGAAATTTCTGCAAAATGATCACAGGTTTGCCAAAATATAGGTTGTCCTGCAAGCTTGCCCAGACCCATAAAGTCATCCATAGAATCGAATGGCTTACACAGACGATTCCAAACAGATGAAAACTGGGGCAGAACGGAGGTCGTGGATGTAAAGTTGTCAAAGGCCGCCTGCGCATCGGTTTCTGCAAGCGTTCCGGTTAATTCGAGCCCACTGGAGTAAATGTCCTCGGCTGCTTTTCCTATATCTTCTAAGAGGGATATTTTAATTCCAATACACTCCGCTACATCATCTTTCTTGAGCTGGACTGCGGCCTCATAGACTTGGAGTGCGGAGTCGAAATTTTCCGTGATGGCATAAGCCCGGGCTCTTAGGCAAAGTTCCTCAAAATTTGTACTATGTGCAGTTTCGGTTAATACGGATTCATAGGCACCGGATTGAAATAAATTCTCTATTTTTTCCATGGTTATCCCTTCCTTTTAAATTAATGTTTATTTGCAGTAAGAGTGTTTCACGGCAGACATAATTTGTTAAATACCATGATAAATAGATTATAACAAATAAAATGACTTGTGTCAATAGCGCGACGAGATTAATGCAAGATGCACGAATATTGTGACACTTCCGAAATTTTTTTATTTCCTGACAGAAGGACAAAGAAATGGCACATTTATGTTCCGGTATAGAGAGCGGTCTCTGTTATAATATGGCTGTGAGACAAAACAAATCGTGCCCCGGAACGAAGACCTATTATGTCTCGGGGCACGAAGATAATCGGAGGATATGATGGGTATATTAGATCAAATTTGGAACGGAATTGCTCCAAAAGAAAAAGCATTCTATGAAGATGCAGCCTATACCGAAGCCATGCACCGCTTGGCACAGCAGGATGCTCTCCTTAGAGCCACCCTAAGCCAAGAACAGGAAAGTCAGCTCAACGCCATGCAGAAGGAGGAAGCCGCTCTTTCTGCCGCTAATCGACAAAATATGTTCCTCTACGGCTTCCGCATGGGTGCAAGGCTTATGCTGGAGATATTGGATGATTTGCGGTAGAATGGGGGAAAATATTTTGCACGATCTAAAATGACTTGTGTAAATAGCATTGCGACATCTTTACAAGGTTTATAAATTGTACAAATCCCCATATAATAATGAGAAAAGGGGATGAAGCTATGAAAGCGGAGTACAAAGTCTTATACGAAAAGTTCGGTTTGAATGTGGTCTATTATCGCAAGCGGAAGAAGCTGACCCAGCTGCAGCTTGCAGAATTGGTAGACATTGATCGCAGTCATATCAGTGCCATTGAATTGGGCAATGTAGGCGTTTCTTTTGATGTGATCTTCAAGCTTTGCGAAGTATTGGAAGTCACGCCCAAGGAGCTATTTGACTTTAGAGATTAAGGGACGGGATTTCCGCCCCTTTTTTCTTTTGACATTATGTGATATAACATTGCGGAAAAGGATGTTACAGATATGGCAGAAAAAAAGCCCGGCGGAAAGCGACCGGGACAGAAATACAAGTCTCTTTTGGTATGGCAATATTTTTTGAAGCGTGCAGACGAGGACCACGCTGTAAAAACGGAGGATATCATTTCCCACCTGAATGCTTATGGGATCACAGCTGATCGCCATTCTATTTCCAGAGATATTCACGATTTGCAGGAATTGTTCTCCCGGGATCAAGAGGCGGATATTGCTGAGCGGGAGCGACTCAACTATGGAATCAGCTACGATGGCAGCAAGCGGGGCTACCTCTTACATCGTCCCTATGATTTCGAAGAATTGCGCCTTCTGGCGGAATGTATCAACGGTGCAAAGTTCCTGACTCCGGAGCAGGCAAAACACCTAAAGGACCTTGTGGGAGAATTGTGCAGCGAGGAACAGACCAAGCGGCTGCAGAACGAGGTATATTTGATCGGCAGGGTAAACACGGGCAATAAATTCGTCATGGCCTCTATTCTGTCCATCAGCGAAGCCATTAAGACAAAATGCAAAGTCAAAGTGACCTATCTGAAAAACTATTTGCAGGGTGGGGGCATTCAGGCGGCAGAGCATCCCGAGTCTCCTTTTACCATTAGCCCCTTCCACCTGGTTGTGAATGACGGAAAATACTATCTTCTTGCCTATGATGAGGGGATGAGGGATCTTCGCACCTTCCGGGTTGACCGCATGAAGGAAGTACAGCTGCTGACCGAAAGCCGAACAGGGGAAGACGTGTTTGCAAAAATAGATATGCGAACCTATTGCAGGCGTGTGTTCTCCATGTTCGGAGGGGAGGAGCGGCGTATATCTATCCGTCTTTCCAATCATCTGCTGGACACCGTCGTGGAGCGCTTTGGGACAAGTGGGGATGTTTTTTACAGACCGGATGGGGAGGCTCATTTTATAGTCAGTGCTGATGTAGAGATCAGTGATCAATTCTATGGGTGGCTTTGCGGTCTGCGGAAGCATGCAAAGCTTATGAGTCCCCCGGAAGTCGTAGAAGACTTTCAGTTCTTTTTGCAGCATATTCGAGAGCAATACGAGGGCTGAGTCTTTCCAACTGTGGATCGGTTTGCCCAAGGGTATACTCCCTTGGGATCATAGAATTGTAGAATAAAACTACTTTATTTTTCCGAGAAAATGTACTATAGTATATAATACCAAACAAAATTTGTATAATACTGCAAAGCTCCGGCTATGCTTGCAGGATACTGAACCGAAAATAATTTGACGGAGATTCCTGCTCAAAGCAACAATGGAAGAAAAGGAAACCAATAAAGATGGAGGACTACATATGAAACTGAGAAAATTAGACAGGAGTGTACTTAAATTATGGTACA
>JAZSAO010000439.1:0-2209 GCA_045601945.1 Faecousia sp.
CACTACCGAAGGTCTTGAGGTCAATTCCAGAGGCGGAATTATCGTCAACGAGGATGGTCTGACCTCTCGTAATGCTGTTTATGCCGGCGGTGATGCCGTTACCGGTGCAGCTACTGTTATTTCCGCTATGGGCGCAGGCAAGACTGCTGCCAAGGCTATTGACGAGTATCTGAGCAAATAATATAATTTTGGACAGTTTGCCTCTCCGTGATGTATCCAGATCTCGGAGAGGCTATGTCTATGAAAGAGAGGTTGACAGGTGTCATCTATGAAAACGGTTAAAGTACCGCTTATACAACTAAATCAAAGAAAAATTTTACAATGGTTGCCCGGAAGAAATGTGAATAGCCATAAGGGAGACTATGGTAGAGTACTTTTGCTCTGTGGTGCAGAGGGATATACCGGTGCACCTGTCCTTGCAGCGAAAGCTGCAGTTCGGACAGGTGCAGGATTGGTATTTGTGGGAGTTCCACGCTCCGTTTATCCCATTATAGCCGGAGGACTCATTGAACCTATGGTGTTTCCTCTGCCGGACAAAGAGGGACAACTGAGCGAAGACGGCATTCCTATGATCCTCGAAAAACTTTCACGAATGGATGCATGTCTAATTGGTTGCGGTTTGGGACAGGGGAACGCAATCAGATCTATTGTAGAGGCAGTGTTAAAGAACGCAAACTGTCCTGTAATTCTGGATGCAGACGGTATAAATGTTCTTTCGGAGCATATAGATATCTTGCGTGATGCAGCGTGTCCTGTAATTCTGACTCCTCATGAAGGAGAATTCCTTCGTGTTGGAGGCAATCTGACCTCTCGTCTGTATGGAGCGAAAAAAATGTCCCATGACTTAGGTGTGACAGTCTTATTAAAGGGCCATGAAACACTGATCTGTGGCGAAGGATGCTATAAGAATCCTACCGGTAATCCCGGAATGGCAACGGGTGGTAGCGGTGATGCTCTGGCAGGGATCATTCTTGCTCTTTTGGGGCAGGGGATACCTCCCACCAAAGCAGCGGCTATGGGTGCTTGGCTCCATGGTAGAGCAGGGGATCTGTGTGCGGAACGGATAGGACAAATGGGAATGTTGCCATCGGATCTCATTGAGATGCTGCCACGACTTTTACCATAGGGAAGTGAGCATTTGCGGCGAATCCTTTCTTTGACTCTTCTTCTTGTTTTGCTGACCGGGTGTAAAGGAGAAGAAAGCTTGCTATCACAAGCGATCACCTTTCGAGGACAAATTCTTTCTGCAGGCGGATGCAGTTTTTGTGCGGAGATTACTGCAGACTATGGACAGGAGGTTCACACTTTCAAACTTGCGTGTGATTCCGATGCTGATGGAAAGGTCACATTCCGGGTTATGGAACCGGACTCTATAGCGGAAATTACCGGACATATGGAAGGGGAAGAAGGTGCAGTGACCTATGACGGGTTACAGCTGGCTTTTCCACTTTTTGTCTATGACCGTGTTTCTCCTGTAGCCGCACCGGCTATAGTAGTGAACTGTTGGTTAAAAGCATTTATTCTTTCAGCAGGCGCATCCGACGGAGAGTACCGTGTAACCTATGAGAAAAAAATTGACGAGAAAGTCTTGTTAATTGACACATATTTTGAAAAGAATATACCAATTTCTGCAGATGTATGTTATAATGGAAGTAGAATCATCAGTTTGAAGATCTCAGAATTTTCCTGTTAAGGAGAGAAATATGGAATACTTAAAAAGAACATGGGCAGATATTTCCTTAGACAATCTGCAGTATAATTATAAGCAGATTCGATCCCGCATTCCTTCCGATTGTCGATTTTTAGGTGTGGTTAAGGCAGATGCCTACGGGCACGGTGCTGTTCCTGTCAGCCGTTATTTTACAGAATTAGGAGCAGAATATTTGGCAGTGTCCAATATCGAGGAAGCGGTTCAGCTTCGTCAGGGTGGCATTCGCGGACCGATTTTGATTTTGGGGTATACCCCTCCTGTATACGCAGAACAGCTTGCGCGGTTAGGCTTGCGTCAGGAGATTCATAGTTTGGAATATGCTCGTCAGTTAAACGAGAGATTAAAGGGTGTAAACCGAAGACTCCGAATCCATCTGAAGTTAGATACCGGTATGTCTCGTCTTGGTTTTTTTGCCTATAACTGCGAAAAGACAGTTGATGAACTGAAAGAAATCTCTCAAATGGATCATTTGACCATAGAGGGTATCTTTACGCATTT
>JAZSAO010000440.1:0-4359 GCA_045601945.1 Faecousia sp.
ATGGAATAAAATGATTGCATTCCTATTGCTTTGCAGTGTAGTACTGTCTTTGTTCCCTATGTCTGTGACGGGGACTTCTGCACTGACGGAGGAAAAGACTGCAACGAAAGCGGTTTCTGTTTCTTCCATTTCTGTTCCGGCCTATTCCGGAGGTACTTCCTCTGATTGGATGACCTATGACGGGGGATTAGGTACCGCCATTGGTAACACCGGGGCCCAATCCAAGATGCGGATCGTCACCGGCACTACCACTGCCCAGTACTCCACCTATCTTACCACGCTAAAGGAAAATGGCTATATCAAGCTCTTCGGTCGTACTGCACCTGCCCAAAGCGGCACCAATCGCCACGACAAGCACCTATCCCCCGATGGTGCATATGTTCTCTATTCCTACTGGACTCCGGCTGCTAAGGAAGTTCGTATCATTGTAGACACCCATGTAGATACCTTCCGAATCTTCGACTACACCCCCGATCCCGGATGGGACGGCAAGGGGCGGACAGAAGTCTATTCCTACTCCCTCCAATTTGCCACCGATGGTCACCGG
This sequence comes from Faecousia sp., assembly GCA_045601945.1. GTDB lineage: Bacteria > Bacillota > Clostridia > Oscillospirales > Oscillospiraceae > JAZOXB01. The sequence goes on from JAZSAO010000440.1 coordinate 548, forward strand.
GATACCAGTTCTGCAAATACAGAACGGAGGAATAATTCCGGTACTCTGATGATCGTGAAAATGGCAGATGATTCCCTGTTCATCATTGACGGCGGTAGCTCCCAGCAAATGGGAGACCGTGATTGCGAGCAGCTTTACGACTTTCTCCGTATGATTACCGGCACTCCACAAGGAGAAAAAATGATCATCAACACCTGGTTTATTTCCCACACCCATTTCGATCATGTATCAGGATTCCCCCGTTTCCTCCACAAGTACAGCACCGAGCTGGAGCTTCTGAATATCATGTACAATTTCGATATCGAGGGTTCTTCTCAGAAATATATTCGCCGTGCTGCGCAGTTGTTCCCCAATGCCAAATACTACAAACAGCACACCGGTGAAAGCTTCACAATCGTTGGGGTCAAATTCGACATTCTCTACACGGTAGAGGATCGCTACACTCCCAACAGCAATAACAAATTACTCCTGAATGATGCTTCCTGTCTGGGAGATTATGCAGAAGAGAACAATATTTCTACCGCGATGCGCATGAGCTTTGACGGGAAAACCATGCTCCTGACAGGAGACCTGGAAAAGGCGGATGCCCGTCTCATGAAAATGTATCCTGCTGTAGACTTAAAATGCGACCTCCTACAGATCCCTCACCACGGTTTCGATGATCATGCAACCCTGGTCAAAACCGTAGCCCCCACAGTATCCTTCGTGAATCAGGCGGAAACCGCCATTATGAACCGAAAGGACACCTACGACAATACTGCCGCATGGAAGCCCTATGCAGGCACGATTTGTTATTGTGGCGACCGCACCGTAGGCTATGCCGCAGATAGTGGGATCTTCTATGACGAGCACTTCACCTCTGTGGACTATCTGGATTGGAAGGCCCGGACCTACCCCATTCGAGAGGAAAATGCCTATGACGGCAGTTCAGAATCCATTGCAGACCCGGAGGCCTTCTACCGCTATACCCGCGTTACTGCCCTAACCAAAACAGACAGTGCATACGCTATCGTAGACGATAAGGTGGGAAGAGTCCTGTCCTATGATGCCACCACCGGTGACCTTGGGAACGCAAATCCCGTCTTTAAAAGTGGGGATGAATACTACTTTGCCGCCTCTCAACGACGGAAGGTCAATTGGCTCATGAGCTATTCCTCCTCCGGAGTAAAGTCCGGGCAGGCTGTTACGGGCTCAACCACCTACTACGGCACCGTTCCCGTTTATAAAGGAACGGGCGACTATTGGGGTACTCCCACCAAGGGGCGCTACCTTGCCATTGCCAATGGAGACACCTTCGAGTCCAAGGGTATGTACAGTTCCTTTACAAGTATGTCCAATATGATGGAAAGTGCATCCAAAGAGTTGTGGATGGATCTGCTGGAGGGGGGCTATTTCCTTATCTATCGTTATACCGGTGGCAGCTACTATCCCCTCTATCGTGACGGCAACGGCAATGTTACCACTATCCACAACGGATGGGGTTCTGCCAAGGTGACCCGGGCTAAGATCAGTGCACAATCCGATTTCCTCCGTCATCGGATCTATGCCTATAACGAGACTCCTGACACCATGCTCCTGTACTGGACGGGCCACAAGGATTACTATACGGATATGGGAACGCCTCAGAATGATATGATTTCCTTGGTTACTGCTGATCTGCGGATCCTGTATCGGTTTAAGACCTTCTCCGGCTCCGGGGAGATCTTCTACGACGGCTGGAAGGGGGAAAAGGAAGGTACCTATTGGGTAGAGTTCACCAATGGCTACGATTCCGGCACCCCCGGAGATTACCCTATGGTCATCAAGTATAAGAATGCCTCCGGTACCGTGCTGGAGTTGGGTTCTGTTACCGTACATGTAGAAAATTCTGCCGCCCTTCCGGAGTCTAGGCAGTTGTTCTTTGATTACGATGACGGTACGGAATCCCGTATAAAATATAAGTACCGCACCCAGTACAGCGAGTTCAATTTCGATGCAACCTCCCGTTGGGACTTTCTCCAGTACCACGCAGATAACAAGGTCAACAGCACCACAACAGGATTTGTTGACCGGGAAGAAGGAGTCCTGCGGATCTATACCGCAGATAATGACAGCGGATGCCGTAATCTTTCCTTCCGTACCTACGCCACAGGTAACACGCCTCTGAAATTCGTCCCCAAGGACAGTGAAGTGGTTGAAGTCCGCTTTAAAATGGATAACCTGAAAACCGCAAAAGGGAAGAATTCCTATTTCCGTCTGTGGTACTATAAAAACAATGGTGCAGAAGATATCTACACCTATGAAAAGGACTATTATTTAGGCAAGGATTTTGTTTCCGACGGTACATACATGACCATTACTGTAGACCTGTTCACTGCATCGGAGATTGCTGCCCTGACAGCCGGGAACCAAACTCCCACACAGACCTTCAGCAGCTGTGACCTCATTACCGGTATCCGTCCCGCATTCCACAATCTGACCCTCATCGACCCTTCCCAAGAAGCTTCTGTTTCTGTAGACTATGTTTACATCGGATCCAAAGAGGATGCACCCTCTGTCCGAGATGCTGAGCCCCGGCTGGATCCGGATCTGAAGCTCTACCATAGCTTGAATCTGGCAAGTGACATCAGCGTGAATTATGCGATTCCTGCATCAGCACTGGAAGGCTTCGATATACAAACCGTATCCTTGCAATGCACATACCCCGATTACAGATCGGCGGGTGCTGTTGAGGAGATCACTCGTACCATTTCCCCTGTATTGAAGGAGAATTATTACTACTTCACTTTAGATGGTCTTACCGCAGTCCATATGACCAATGAGCTGACTGCTGTCCTATACGGAAGGAAGGGTGGGCGGGAATACTATTCTCCCACAGACAATTACAGCATCACTACCTATGCCTACTCTCAACTCTCCAAGCAGGAGAACTCCTCAGAGCTGAAGGTGCTCTGTGCAGAGCTTCTCCGCTACGGTGCCAAGGCACAGATCTTTAAGGGCTACCGTACAGATGTACTTGCAGACCGTAGTATGACCGAGGCCCAGAAACTGCTCCTGTCCGATCTGTCTGCTGTTACCTTTGGTATGAACAACCGGGTACTGCCGGAGATCGCCAATCCTAAGGCCACTTGGGTGGGGAAGGCCCTGATACTGGATTCCAAGGTCACTGTCCGCTATGTGGTGGATATTACGGATCCTTCTGTAAGTGCAGAGAACCTGACCCTACGCATCCGATACACCGACTACAATGGGGTGGAGCAGGAAGCTGTTGTGAGGAATGCACAGCCTTATGGTACCAAGGCAGGCCGTTATAGCTTCGCCTTTGACGGTCTCCTTGCCGCCGAGCTACGGACGATACTCTATACCGCTGTATATATAGACGAAACGCAGGTATCCGATACATTGATCTACAGCGTAGACACCTACGGTGCTAACAAGACCGGGACCTTGGGAGACCTGTGCAGAGCTCTCATGGCATACTCCGACAGTGCAAAGGCGTTTTTTAACTAATAATTGAAGAGAAATCCAAAAAACAGGGGCCCTGTAGGGAAGAATTTCCTCCTTAACAGGGCCCCTTTATTATTTTAACTCGCACCGACCAATCGCAGCTTGTTGCTATGTGTTATGAGATTTATATTGCCTTGATTCGGTATTGCAAGGAATTGCAAAGTCAAAACATAGATGCCCGCCCTCTTTCTCCATCTATGAGAGAGGAGATGGAGAAGTTAGATCGGTACATCGAGGACTATGAACTTCTCTCCTTTCACAAGATCGAAACAACCGAACAGCTTTTGGCGTTTCAAGAAAATGTGCATTTCAAAATGGAGGAGTTA
>JAZSAO010000441.1:0-3880 GCA_045601945.1 Faecousia sp.
CCGATGCCGCCACCGATAGTAAGGGGAAGCTCATTATTGAGCAATGCTTTATGGAAGGGGAGATTTCTACGATTTTCTTTCCCTGCAAGAGATAGCTGAAGAGCAAGTCGTTCAGGGTCCACGCGGATGCCCATGGAAGAAATCTCAAAGGAACGATCCAAGGTTTCATTCCAGAACAGAATGTCCCCATTTAAAGTCCAGTCATCATAGTCCGGGGCTCTGCCGTCATGAGGGCGACCGGAACGCAGCTTGCCTCCGATTTGCATGAGGAACACTGCCTTATCTTTGTGCATACGGTGGAAGGCATTCTCCTTTTCATGGGAGTCGGTGAGATTTGGGAATAAGTCTTCTAACTCTTGGGTCGTAATAAAGATTACATCTCTGGGGATATTGGTTTTGATCTGCGGGTATTCAATTTTAAGAGTCTCACCGGTGACATAAATCGCATTGACGATCCGCTGTACAACATCTTTTAAATAGGATTCACAGCGATCTTCTGAACGGAGGACCTTTTCCCAGTCCCACTGATCCACGTAGATGGAATGTGTATTATCCACGGTTTCGTCTCTGCGAATGGCGTTCATATCTGTTATGAGACCTTTGCCTGTGGGAAAACCATAGCGAGCGAGAGCAAAACGCTTCCATTTTGCAAGGGAATGAACGACCTGAGCCTCTGCTCCGACTGAGGGAATGTCAAAGGATACAGGCCTTTCGTATCCATTTAGATCGTCGTTTAAACCGGAAGTATCCTCTACAAACAGCGGTGCCGAAACGCGCAATAAATTCAGTGCGCGACAAAGGCTTTTCTGAAAATTATGTTTGATGTACTCAATGGCACATTGGGTTTCGTAAACGGTTAAAGGATTTCGATAGCCATCAGGTATGATGCAGGATTGCATTCCATTCCCTCCTTTTGGGTAATTGTATGGGACGACAATTGATTTTTAAAAATACTCCCATATATTATACTCTATTTGTCTCTGTATTACAAGTAAAAAATAGAAAATGCAGGAAAAAATATGGAACTGTTCAGCTGAATTTAGATTGCGTACTTGCTTTTTTAGAAGAAATAAGGTAGTATAGAACTATATTCGACAAAAAGGGAGTAAATGCCTTACTGATAATATGTTGTAATTCTTGGAAAACTATTCGGGAGGTGATTTTGTGGATCCCCAAATGGAACAGATGCTGCATATGATAGCACAGCCTATCTTTTTTGTGAAGAACGGAATTGTTCAGTGGAATAATGAAGCTGCAAATTACTTGGTGTTTCGAGGACAGCTAATCGATACATTATCCGAGGATATCTCTGACTTATATGATCTATGGGATCGACAGGGACCTATGGAGATGACGCTCTCGGTATTTGGCATACAATATCTTGCAAAGGTTCGTATTGTAGACGGCGGTGATCTTTTTGTTCTGGAAAGACGTGGAGAAGACAGTTACGAAAAAGGCGGCGCCCTGTTACAAATTTCTATCCAACTTCGTCAGATTTTGCAGGAACTGATCACAGCTGGAACAGCTATAGAAGATCGAATTGCAGAGCAAGAAGAATTGATTCCGGATGCAGAAATTTTAAACCGCTCGGTATATCGGCTACTCCGTTTGAGTAACCAACTTTCCGACGGGGGAGCCCTTCTAAGAAATGCTGTGGGGGCATCCTTTGAACGAGTCAATATTCGATCTTTTATGGATCGGTTTGTTGAGGAAACAGATGCTTTGCTTCGGGAATCCGGATGGGATATGGAGTATGAGCCATGCGATAGGGAACTCTGGGGAGACGTTGCTCCGGAACTGATTCAACGAGCTTTATACCAGCTTATATCCCATGGGATCCGCCATTGTGCATCGGGGAACGGCATCCGAATTAAGGTTTGGAGCAATCTGTCACAGATTTGTTTTGCTATGTGTTATAAACCTGCCGCTTTCGGGATGGATCATCTTTTAAGTGGTGAGTTCGGATCAAGATCCACGGATATGAGTCGATGGGAAGGTTTGGGTATTGACGTTGTAAGATTGATCGCAGAACTTCATGGCGGTACCACAGTAGCATCTTCTGACGATAACGGAGAGAGTAGGATCATCTTTAGTATTCGGAAATATAGGAATTATCGCGTTCTGCGTAGTCCTAAACCGGATACCGAAGAAATGCCGGGATTCCATTCCGGACTTGTGGAATTGTCGGAGATTTTGGATCCCAAACTGTATCATCCGGATCGAGTATAGCCGTCATTATAAATTTTGGCATATTTCTTCTATCCTTGCGTATATATCTTTGGGAGGGAGAAATATGGACATTGATAAGCATAGGGATAAAAGCAGGGATCCGGAAATGACGCAGCCCCATGAATTGCGGCTGGATAATCGAGGCAGACTCAGTGTATCCGGCGTGAAGGAAGTAGAGAGTTTTGATGAGTCGGTAGTTGTTCTCAAGACGGTTCGAGGGCTATTGATCGTCCGAGGAGAGAAGTTACAATTGCAGGCACTGTCCATGGATGGGGGACAGATCTCTGTCCATGGCCTTATAGACAGCCTTTCTTATGAAGAGGAACAGAAAACAACCGGCTTTTTTAAACGTCTATTCCGCTGATGGAACTGGGAATATACGAACAGGCATGGCAGTTCGTATGGTCTGTACTGTTAGGCGTTTTGTCGGGGATTTGTTATGACACACTTTGGGGAGTGAGACACACGATCCCTTTCCTAACGTGGATCATGGATCTGATCATGGGAATATTCTTTTTGATAGGGAACTGGCTATTGTTTCTTTATGTCGGTGATGGCTCGTATCGAATTTTCTTTTTACCCACGACGGCTTTGGGTTTCTTTCTGTGGAAAAAGGCAATGAGCAAGTATTTTCGAGTTGGGATTCGGCTTTTTTGGAGGATTGTCTTTCTTCCTTTTGAGGTATTTCTTGGAATTTTGAAAAAAATTATCGAAAAAATAAAAAAAATTTTGAAAAACCTCTTTTCAAAACGAGAAAAATCGAGTAAAATAAAAAGACAAAATTCTATCAACGGAGGCAAAAGACGGTGTGTAGACTAAGAATGTCTCATTTAACTGCATATGTTTTGATTGCCTTCGTATTGGTTGCGATTCTGGGAATGATTGCTATGCAGAGCGGCAAAGGCATAGTTGCTTCAGATAACCAACGGCTTCGGGAAGAAATTGAGGTGCTGGAGCAGGGAATTTTGGAATACGAAGACCGTATTGCAAATCTGGGTACAGACGAGTCTGTAGAGCAACTGGCCAGAGAACGTTTGCATTGGGTGTATGATCAGGAGATCGTATATATAGACGCCGGAAATCGATGACCGGAGAATGCGTGGAGGAATAGAAGGTTTATATGGAGTTAGCAATCGGAAGAGTAATGGAAGGAACGGTCAAAACGATCACGAATTTTGGTGCATTTGTGGCTTTGCCTGAGAATCGTACGGGTATGGTGCATATTTCTGAGGTTGCAAATTGTTATGTCAGCGATATTCGTCAGCATCTAACAGAGGGGCAAACTGTAAAAGTGCGAGTCATAAAAATTGACGAGAACGGAAAGGTTGCCCTTTCTATTAAGAAGGCTGAGGATCGCCCTGCGCGGAAGGAAAATAAGGCAGGACACGCCAATCCTTCTGCGGAAACCTCTCGGCCGAAAGCACCGGTCTCTATGAGTTTCGAGGAAAAGCTGAAGCAGTTTATGTCCGATTCTGATAGCAAGATCTCCGGTTGCGGTCTTTATGAGCGGCGCAGTAAGACCAGAAGAAGATAATCGAACTTAAACCCCATTCCGTCAGGCTTTTATGGAAGTATCCATGGACGGATTGGGGCTTTTATATAATGTCTGTTGAACAAGTCGCTCTCGCGACTTGTTCCCCACAGCCATGCT
>JAZSAO010000442.1:0-4467 GCA_045601945.1 Faecousia sp.
ACCGTTATCATGATCTTCTCCTACGATGAGCAGGGCAAGCCCTTTAGTCTCCGGTATTCCTACGACGGCGGTGCCAGCTTCGCTCAGTACTACTACGCCATAAACGCCCAGGGGGATGTAGAGGGCATCTTCTTTACCCGCAAGAACACCACAGGCAAGCAGGAAATCCAATGGATGGGCCATTACACCTACGATGCCTGGGGCAATCTGATCGCCGTTACCAACGCCTTGGACCAACCCCTCACCAACCCTACCAGCGTCGTGTTCCGTAACCCTCTCCGCTACAGAGGCTACTACTACGATTCCGAGACAGGGTTCTATTATGTATCCAGTCGTTATTACGATCCCGAGATTGGGCGATTTATTAACGCAGACAGCTATACAAGTACCGGACAAGAGTTCTTGGGTTACAACATGTTTGCGTATTGTCTTAATAATCCTGTATGCAGAAAGATATTTTCGGAGAAACCTCTGTGGCAAACAAACAGGAAGACGGAAATCCCTCAAACGATGATAAAGATTTTCACGGCGCAAGCAACGGACCAAATATAGGGAGTAATAGCGTTGATGTTAGTAATAATTCGCCAAAACCAAAGGTTGTTTCTGATCCCAGAAACGCACCTTCCCAGAAGATTGAGGGCATCGATTATGCAGGAAACAATGGAACAACTGAAGTTCATCATGTGGATGAGCAGTGCCAACAAACAAAATCCGGTTTCGATAACTCCCAAATACAAAGTGAAAGCAACAAAGTTAGGCTAGACAAGGCTGTTCATAGAAAAGTTAGTGGGTATTACTCTTCAACAACCGACTATTCCGGAGGTTTGCGAGTTAGATATTGGCTGGCAGGTCAATCTTTCGAATTTCAAACTGCATTCGGATGGAGCATTGTAAATTATTTCTATTTTCAAGTATACAAATAACTTTTATAGTAGGAGGCATGTATGAAGAAAATAAGTGCTGAAGAATGCGTGGAACGAATTCTTATAGATATAGAAAAACGCAAAGTAGTTGATTATGCTGACAAAAATTCTGTGCGCCGCTATAATGCAGGAATGCGCAGGATCATAGAAAGGGCAAACTACCTTTGTGACAATTATCCGGACAAAATGGACCTGCTAACTGTGTTGCTGGATAACCCGGATTATAATATTGCTGCCACATGTACAGGGGTGCTGTTCAGATTGCATGGTGCTACAAAAGAACACAAAGTAGCAGCACTCGCCTCTGCAAAACAGTTGCTACATCGTGAAATAAATCCAATCGACAGAATGGGCTGGATGGTCAATGTCAAAACGTGGGAAGCGGAACTGCAAAATATGGCAGAATAACTATCGCCAATTTTTCAAGTTTGGCACACAGGACAGATTTACAATTAAGAGTCACAGGACAGGGGACGTTCTCTGTCTTGGTGAGAAAAGTTGTAATTTCTCAGTGAAAAAGCATAAATATCTTTAAATCTGGCGCAAAAAATACACAGGACAGAGAACCGTCCCCTGTCCTGCGGTTCTCTGTCCTGAAACAGAAAGGTAAGGAGTTTTTCATTGACTTTAGGACTCTTGTATGATACAGTTAGAATACTCCTCCGATTCCATATCGGATGGGATTTATATTATACCTCAGAAAGGATATGATGTTATGCAAAGATTATTTGCGATGCTTCTTTGCATCGGATTACTGGCTTCTTTGGTTTTGCCTGCCGGTGCAATGGAGTCCTCTCCTTCTCCAATGTCCATTGTGGCAGAGGGAATCGACCCCCAAGCGGTGGATACGGATCGGCTGATTCGCGCCTCCGCCGGAAAGCGAGCCGAAGCAGAAGATAATCTGGTTTTCCCCGGTCCCCTGGTTACCCAGTGCAGTTTCACCCCCAGTGGAGCCACAGAGCTTCTTTTAGGCGTATATTCTACAGGCAAGTCCGGCCAATATATGTGCATGATGATTTATGCCGGAACGGACCTTAACAGCGAGCCTATTGCGGTAGATTACGCCCCATTCCCAAAAGCAGAAGGCTTCTCCACCCAGTCTCTTGTTTGGAAAAAGAATAATATTCCCACCGGTCGGTACACTCTGGTTACGTTTACCGCCGTGGTGAAAAGCGGTACCCTGTACGCTGTAGATGAGACTGCATTCTTAGCCGATCTGTATGTGTACGAAACCTTCCAACAGCGCTGGAGATCCTTTGTAACCTATCCCGATGTGTGGGAAAAGTTAGATACCATCCGCCTGCCTCTGGGCGAAACTACAGTATTGGCTGCAGGACGTTCCCCCCTTCCTTCCTACGGATCGGAGAAGGTATCCCTAAAGGGTGACTTAATTCGCACAGAAGAAGCCGGCGGCTATTTCTTCGTGACTCCTTATGCCTCTGGAAACGGTACAACTACCTTCTATTACGGATCGGGTATGGCGAAGATCCCTATAGAAGTATGCTACTATGATGACGGCCACCGGAACACCGAATCCATCCCTGCAGGGGAACCCACAAGATTCAGCAAGGGCTACACCCTAAAAATCTGCGAGGGTTGCGGAACTGTCACCAGAGTGGCTACCCCGTCTTATTGCAATAATTTTGACGCATTTCAGGACATTCCCGAAGGCAGCTGGTACAGCACCCCTGTCTATGAAGCTGTATGTCGGAACCTCTTTAACGGTGTGAATACCACAACCTTCGGACCCGATCGAGCTATGACCAGAGCTATGCTGGTAACTGTCCTATGGCGATACGAAGGTCAGCCCGGGGCTGCTTCCGCCGATTTTACAGACGTTGCCTCTAAGGACTGGTTTGCATCTGCCGTAAACTGGGCTGCTGAACAGGAAATCGTCAACGGCGTGGGTAAGGGCAAATTTAACCCCAACGGCACCATTACAAGAGAACAGCTTGCTACCATTCTCTTCCGCTACGCACAGAAAAAGGGACTGGATATTGCTGTAACCGGAGATCCCGGTCTTTATCCCGATGCAGAAGACCTGAGCACATGGGCTACCGAAGGCATGTCATGGGCATTAGGCCGTGAGCTGATCAGCGGCGTAGGAAAAGGTGGAAAGATTTACCTCACCCCTAAAGGAAATGCTACCAGAGCACAGGTAGCTACCATTCTGGTTCGATTTATTGAGAATCTGGTAGAATATCCCGTCTACCCGGATTTATCAACTGCTGTAGATGGAGGCACGATCACTGCAACCGATTCTGATCATACCTTTGCCTGGGCATTCTACGAATCCGGTCTATTACAGATCTCCGGCAATGACCTCTCATCCTATAATACAATCGAGGACACCCCTTGGAACGGATATCGCAACCAAATAACCAAAATAGAATTTCTCCCCGGCACAACTATCGTCCGTGGTGTATTTAAGGAATACCCCGTATTGGAATCTGTAATCATGGCAGATTCCGTTACCACCATCGGAAATGAGGCTTTTTATAAGTGTCCCAAACTGACAGATATCCGTTTTCCCTCTTCCCTCACAACCATAGGAGAAAGCGCATTCCGTCAGTGCAAATCTCTAAAAGCAATTCATATTCCCGACGGTTGTCCCGTTGTGCTGGAACCCTATTCCTTTGCAGATAATATAGCCCTGGAAGTGGTGGATCTGGGAAACAATGCCAGACGCATCGGAAACTATGCCTTCAAAAAATGTACTGCTTTAAGAGAGATCGCACTCCCCGATTCCATTCTGGATTTCGAAGGAAATGCTTATACCTTCTATACCTACGGCGTGGGGACCCATGGGTTCTACGGCTGTAAGGCTTTGGAAACCGTAAAACTCCCCATGGGCATGATGACTATTGCCTCCGCAACCTTCTATGATTGCACCAGCCTCACAACAGTGGAAACCCCCTTTGCCTTAAACAAAATGGAAAACGCCGTGTTCCGTAACTGCAGTGCCTTGGAAAGCGTAGCATTCCCCCCTGCTTTCCGTGTACTGTATGCCGGTTCCTTTGTAGGCTGCAGTGCCCTGAAAGAGCTGTACTTCTTTAACGATCTCCTTTCCTTGAATAAATACAACTTTATAGAAAATTCAGACGAAGATCTCCTTCCTTTCGGTGATCCCCAAAAGGTCGTTATCTACGGCATTCCCGGTTCCAGTGTGCAAGTGCACGCAGAAACCTATGGGCATGAATTCAGGGACATTACAGAGCTTTTAGCATAAAGGAAAGCAGGACAGGGGACGGATCGATAACACAGGGGACAGTTCTCTGTGCTGTGATAAAAAGTTCGGTTTTCCTCTGAAATAACGAGCATTTCTGTGTGTTGAGATAGAAAATAGTTACAAGTCTTCTCGACACACAGAACCGTCCTCCTGTGTTACGGTTCAGCGAACGGAGCATCTGTACGATACCTATAACCGGCTAACCCAGCAACGGTGGCACGCAGAGGGCAGAACCTTCCGGGAAGAGTACAGATATAATGATCCCACGGAGGCCGGTGGAAGCGGAGACGGCAGTCTGAAGGCATTGCGTACGGC
>JAZSAO010000443.1:0-1631 GCA_045601945.1 Faecousia sp.
CAAGTGCAAACCAAAAACAGGCCGATAAACTGTGATTTTACCTTCCAATTCCCGTTTATGGAACTGTTTACCAAGTTGGTAAAGACCCTTGCCTCTCCAATGGGAGAGGTGCCGCGACTGCGGCGGAGAGGGCAGTAGGGATTCCCGTTTTTGTACCGATTTCGTAGTAGGCAGAGAAGGAGCCGGTACTTTCTCTGATAGTTGGTTCTAATTTCTACTGCATACTGCCCTCTCAGTCGCCCAAGGGCGACAGCTCTCCCAGAGGGAGAGCCAAGGGGCTTATGCGGACTCGCAAACAGTTCAATAAAGTGTGAATTGGACGTCCTTGAGTGCATAGAATGGGTTACGGCATGATTTTAGGAGGGTTCGTTATGGGAAATCGGTTTTCGAATTTAAAGTGCAAGGAAGTGGTCAATATCTGTGACGGCTGTCGGCTGGGATATGTATGCGATGTAGAGGTAGACTGCCGTTGCGGACAGATCCTTGCCATTGTGGTTCCCGGAAAGGGGAAGTGCTTCGGCCTCCTTGGAGGAAGGGAGAATTTTGTGATCCCATGGAAATGCATTCGACAAATCGGTGACGATATTATATTGGTAGAGGGAGATTTGGATAAATTCCGAACACTCCCTTCAGGAAAGGAAATGTTTTAAAAATTTTCTCAAAAATCTGCAAAAAAATCAGAAAAAACACTTGCAAAATCAGGACTGATGGTTTATAATATATCGGCACAGAAATTCTGTGACACCCAACAAACCACACATTGTCGGATTTTCCGCCCCAGTGCCGCTTTGCGGTGGGCGGGGGAGATGAGGGCAATGGCGGTAAAAACAAAAAGGAGAAACACAAAATGGCAGTTGTATCCATGAAGAGTCTGCTGGAAGCAGGCGTCCACTTCGGTCACCAGACCCGTCGTTGGAACCCCAAGATGGCTCCCTACATCTACACCGAGCGTAACGGTATCTACATCATCGACCTGCAGAAGACCGTTAAGAAGATCGAGGAAGCTTACAATTTCATCCGCGAGATCGCAGCTAACGGCGAGAACGTTCTCTTCGTCGGCACCAAGAAGCAGGCACAGGAAGCTATCAAGGAAGAAGCTCTCCGTGTTGACCAGTACTATGTCAACGCTCGTTGGCTGGGCGGCATGCTGACCAACTTCAAGACCATGCGTACCCGTATCGACCGTCAGGCACAGCTGCGCAAGATGCAGGAAGACGGCACCTTCGCAATGCTCCCCAAGAAGGAAGTCATCAAGCACGAAGGCGAAATCGAGAAGCTGGAAAAGTATCTCGGCGGCGTTAAGACCATGAAGAAGCTCCCCGGCGCTCTGTTCATCGTTGACCCCCGCAAGGAGCGTAACGCAATCGCAGAGGCTCGCAAGCTTCACATCCCCATCGTTGCTATCGTTGACACTAACTGCGATCCCGACGAGATCGACTATGTCATCCCCGGCAATGACGACGCTATCCGTGCTATCCGCCTGATCGTTGCTACCATGGCAAACGCTGCCATCGAAGGCCGTCAGGGCGAAGACGCAGAGGCTGCTGTCGAGGCTCCCGCTGCTGAGTAATTTATAAACCATATGGTGCCCTCCGGGGCACCATTACCCATGAATATAGGAGGATACAACT
>JAZSAO010000444.1:0-7301 GCA_045601945.1 Faecousia sp.
GGCTACGATCCGACTTGGCTTTTCCAGAGAATATAATTTTTATTCTAAAAAGGCATCAAGGATAGCAAATGCTTTATTCTGTGTTTCACGAGGGAGCTTCTCCAAACGCTCGGACAGTCTTGTGCTCTTAATTTTGCAGCCGGCGTGAATCACATCAGCAAAAACATCATCTGCTGAACACTCCAATGCGTTAATGATCGCAGCCAATTTATCCAATCGTGGAGAGCTCTTTCCCCGTTCAATATCGGACAGGTAATTCGTAGATAACCCAATCATTTCCGAAAACTGTTGCTGCGTATATCCCTTGGAACGGCGGATCTTCTGAATCCGCATACCGATCAACTGTGTTACTGTTTTTTCATCCATCATTACACTGTTCTCCTTTTCATGCTTTTGCCGTAGACACTAATGATATTAGTATTAGTATACTTGGAGAATCAGCAATAATATACAAAGCAGCAGCGTATATCTCACGATATAACCATTAGTTTTATGATATTTTACACCGTTCTTAACAATGATGTATCCGAATAAAACCATCGTACAGAAGCACCGTTTTCAGATTCTGTACGATGGTTTTTTATGTAGTATTTATTCCCCCGGGGAGAGCTTGCGGAGGTAGGTTGTAGGAACACACTTTGTATGCCAAACACCCTTGGCAGCTTGGTAGAAGAGGTAGCCGTTGGCGTGCATTTGGGCGGTATTGACTTCATAGATCACAGGCCACCTTGACGGGAGCCTATATTCCTTATCGACGGATCTGAGTCGTTTTTGTTTTCAGGAAGCCATGAAAACCTGACCCACAGTAAACATCGGGCCATGGTAACATACGGAATCGGCACCATCCACTTCAGGTTCTGTAAGATCGATCTGACAATTATTATAATCGAAGAATACCCCGGTTGTATTGGGACCTAAACCAAGACCGTTTTCATCTGCTGTACATGCGTATGAATAGTGGTTTAGCTTTAAGTTGCAGTCCCCGGCTATCGCCGCTGTCAATTGAAATGCCTCATATGCCAAAAGAGGTTTGCTATATTCTTTCTTCAATGTACGCTTGCCTTCTTATCAAATAATAGAAGTCCATAGGGATGGTTGCCGGCTTGGTTTTCATAAGATCACTCCATAAGCAATCATTATAATAAGGCATCCACCCTTGTGGAGGCGAGTAAGTCGCCTCCACAATTCAAAGCTTATTGAAAATATGCTTTTGCACTGTCAGAGTAGGCAAACAAGGCTTTGCACAGTTCCAGGAGGTTGCCGGTTTTGTTGTTGCCGTAGGTGTCGGCACTGTATCGCAGAGTACAGGATACGGGAGTATCCCCGGCATAGATCTGTACAGAAACGACACTGCGCAGCTCTGCAGCCAAGAGGGTATCCAGAGTAAAGGCGTAATAACCCCGATCGGGATTGTACAGAGCAGCATTCGTCAGGGTGAGAGTCTTTTCTACACCGGTGGAATCCTTGTAGCTGACCCGGAGAGTCAAGTTGGAGAGCTCGCCGGTATAAGTGCCCATAGAGAAGACAAACTTCAAACAAACCTTGGAATCCAAATCCAGAGCCTTACCGGCCCAAGGAATCATGGGATTCTCCAGATCGGTTAGGGTCTCGTTGGTATTCCCAAAGGTCACGGACTCTACATCACTAAGATATGCCTTGTGTACATCGGTCATGGCTGCATCTACAAGGGAATCTGTCCGATAGTTCTTGAAAAGCTGTGCTTCCTTCCCGTAGCGGAGCAGGTCTGCACAAAGGGTCTTGAGGCTTGTAGCACTGTTTGTCTTATTCAGCTGAGAGTAGGCATAGTCAGCAATGCTGTAGCTGTCCGTGGGGGAGTAGTAGGGCTGTCCCTTCTTACTGCCGTAGAGGACGGAGGATAGACGGTCGTTCATCTGCACTGCAGTCAGTCCGGTCAGGGTGAAGTAATAATAAGAACCCTGATCTACAGGTAGCAGCTTAACAGTGGTGCTGCCTGTCTTGGTATTGCCCTCGTAGGTGTCCATGGTACATTCCAGATAGATAGTGCTCAAATCAAAGTCTGTAAGCAAGGCCTTTGTCACAGCGAAGGTGACGGAAATATCACTTGCTAAATTCAATGTGTGGTTGATCTTTAGGCTTTCGTCTAACTGAGGCTCTTTTTCTTCGGTTTTACCGCAGATACAGGTGCCGTCCGTAAAGCTATGGCTTTCTGTAAGGACTGCATCACAGCGGTTGCAAGTGCCTGTGTGAGTGCCATCGCCGAAATCTGCGTAGCTGTAATTATGGCCCAAGGCAGCTACAGTTTCCTGTGCCATAAGGACAGTGTTGCAGATGCTGCAGGTATAGGTTGTCACACCGGCGGCTGTACAAGTAGGCTGTACAGTAACAGTTCCACTGTTCCAGCTATGGACACCTGTGACGATATGACCGCAGGAACAGGTTCCCTTGTGATTGGTGTTATCCAAATTAGCATAGGAATAGCTGTGTGCAGTAGGGGTAAACTGTGCCGTTACTACAGTATCCGCTGTAATATTGGTCAGAGCCTTATCCCAACCATTGAAGGTATAGTGGTAGGAATTGTCCTTGACCTTGGTAGGTGTTGCACCGGAATAGGCGGCAGTCCCCCCTTTTGCAACGGTTGCTATTCCTAAGTTGCTTCCGTCAGGACCCCTAAATGTAACAATATACATGGGGTTGGGCATTTCTGTCCGCGTTCCTACAAAAATATAGTCCAAATAAACTCGACCGGTCTTGCCGCTCACATTGGTAATACCCGAAAGAGTAAGCCGCAGAGCGTTAATGGCCGTAGCCGACCTAAAGCTATCTGATAACGGTGCAGATAAGACAACATACTTCCCATTCAGTGCAGTTGCAAGACCGTGAATGGCGGTGTTATCGGCAGTGTCGATCGACCCGGAGATATTGTTCTTGATGTAGGACAGCTTCATCGTAGGTTCACTGCCGGATACAGCCTGCATATTCTCCAATCGCAGACGAACCTGGACCCAATCCTCTGCCTTAGGTGTATAGGATAGAGACGGGGCTGTAAGCGATCCGTTGTGGGAGGTTTGGAAATAAGTAGATGTCTGTCCGTCCACTACTGAATAACGAAGTGCTTCTCCGTCGAAGTAAGCTACGGAGTTCCGAGACAGATCCCCGTACCAATTACCAATATCGTAATTCCGATCTCCATATACGGAGGAAGTGTAGCGCAGCTCCGCAGCACGGTCATTGGTAAAGTCGAAGAACAGGCACTGTGTATGTTCGGAGGGTGCTTCCGTTGCAGGACCTACATAAATATAGTCTACAGTATAGGAACCAGCCGGAATGTTTGTTGTGCCCGTGCCGACCGGATCTACACGGAGCCCCGTCATCACATCTCCCACGCTACTGTCGGGGATATTCATGCGGACAAGAATGTACTCATCCTGAGGATAAGCAGTTGCAGAATGAAGCAGGCGGTTGGTCCCGTTATACTGAGTCGAATCCTCTGTCAGCCAGAAGAATTGCAGACCGCTGTAGGTGCCGGAGGTGATATTGTACTTGATACGGATCTCCACCACATCCCCCTTCTGTAGGGAATAAGCAAATGAAGCCGTACTCTTTACATAAGGATCGGCACCGGTCAAGCTGCCCGTCATTGTACCGTTCTTGATGGATGCAGAACAGCCATTGGTGGTCCACTGAGAAATATTCCCCAAGAGATCCCCTCCGTTGAAATGAACCAGGGGGTACTGACCGCGGACGGTAACAGTGCCATCGGCAGCCTGGGTAAATCCTGCAACAGTCCCGTTATAGTAGACCTCGTGAACCGCTTGACCGCTGAGGTTCACGGTGATCATGGCAGAATCTGCATTGGGATCAGAGCTCTCCACCGAGAGAACACCGTCTTCCAAGGTGACTGCCAAATCCGTCACTGTAACGGGGGCTTTCAGAATAACTGTATTACCGGCGCTGAGGCTGCTACCCTTGGACAATGCTGCAAAACGGAGCTGATTATTCCCATCCTGCACCAGGGTAACCGTGCCTGCATTAGTGGTATAAGAATCAAAACTACGGGTACCGGGTGTAGATTCAAAGCTATGGTAATGGTAAATATTTTTCACCGTAGGACGGCTGCTGTCATTGACCGAAATGCGGGAAGCCAATGCCGTTGCATCAGAGGTACCGCTCATAGTGATCTTGGTAGGCTGTACTGTAGCGGTGGTACCTTCTGCCATGGGATAAAGGACCGTCTGATAAGTCACGGTTCCGGTGCCGGTCTTTTTGTACTGAAAATATTTTGTAGTAGTGGCAGAGGCCGAGGCATCGTAGCCTGTTTGCAGAGAGCCTGTGGTACTGCTACCGTTGACCTGTGCGATCAACAGATTGGCACCGCTTGAAAAGTTGGTCCGACCTGTATCGTAGGAATCAGTAGCAATGGTAGGATTGGAATAGGGGGCAGCGTGCCAATTCTGCGTATAGCTGTGGGAGGCAGAATCCCCGGGAACGACCTTGTCACTGACAAAGAGGATCTCCCCCAGCTCCTTCAGATAGCTCACATGACGGTAATGGGTGAAATCTGTGCTGTGGGTTACCGTAGAACCGGAGGCATTGGTGGTGCTGATGTTGTTGTTGTTTGCCTTTGTCCAGGAAGAAATGGAGGAATAGCTGTCGTTACCCGCAATCTTAACATCTCCCATATCAGTACCGGCAGAAGGAAGCTTCTGCCAGGTCTGGGCCTTGCCGTCGATCTCGATGGTATTGTGGGACCGGGTGCTGCTGTGCTGGAAATGGTAGTGCGGATGTGTAGTCGACGCAGAGGTCGTGCCCGTATCTGTCAGTAGTGACCGTCCTCCGTAGTAATAGAGAAGGGCAAGAGCATCTCGATGGCCGTGATATCCTGCTGACTTGGCGTTCATGAAGATCATGGAGTCATTGGCAGACCAGCCTGTACGGTCTGTGACGATCTTTACAGGAGTATATTGTGCCACGGTATCGGAAGGTGTGCCCTCTGTATTGCTGACAAAATGCCGCAGGGCTTTTACATTAGGATCATTGTCGTACTTGTTGCCCAAATACCCCAGGAAGGTATTGATATGTCCCCGAATGGCGGAGGATGTACTGCCCTGCCCCCAGTATGGATTTCTGCCGTTGGGATAACTGCAATCCATGAGATACCGTGCCAAAAGGATGCTTGCATTGATATACTTCTTCACAGTGGCAGAGGTGTCATTACGCTCCTGCATACAGTATATTAGATAGCTGTTGACCGATAACACCCCTCGGGGATACCCGAAGGACACCTCATTATAAGAACCGTCACTGTTGATCAGGGTAGTCAGGACAAAGTCAACACGGCTGTCATAGCGTTTCCGCCAATTGGCGTTGCTCTTAAACTCAGGCCAATAAGCAACCGCCGCGTAGAAGCCTCCCAAATGGTAGACACTGTGGTTGGTATAGGCAGAAGCACCGTGGTTGCTCCCCGAATTGTCAAAGATGGTTGCACCGTTATCCATAAAGGTCAGTTCATCATACACATATGCCAAGAGCTTCTTATTCTCATTAGCAGTTAGGACATTCTCCGCCAGGAGCTGCTTATATATATAGGGGAAGTTCATCATACGACTGGAGGTCTCTCTGTCACGATTGACGGGGAAGCCCGTGCGTACATTGGTATCGGTGATGAAGTCCAAAAGGATTTCCTTCAGCTTGGCAAAATAGGCCTTTCGCTGGGTAGCGTCTGTGGTATCAACCGCTGTTTGCGCAAGGGCAACCAGCTCATAGAAACGGGAATTGGAATCCAACCAATCGTAATCGCTGACCCCTTCCGGCTGTTTCCAATCAAAGCCACCCGGAATGTCCTTCCATGAGTAATGACCCATGGCCTTTAACTTAACCAGATAATTCCATGTCAGATTGCTCTCCGTCCAGCTTTTGTTGAAGGATGCAAACTGGTACAGAGGCAGACTGTTGTTATCCGAGCTTGACGCACCGTGAAGACGAGCATAAATCACCAGCTCCGTATACTTGGTTCCGGATGGAACATTGAACTTCATATAAACACGGCGACTGTTGTTATTGTAGGGCAGATAGGTACCGTCACTGTTCTGCGTCATACCGCTCTTCACATAGAGGACCGTATCAGAGCCGTAACCGGTGTCAGGCTTACCCTTATGGATCATGGAATCAGCAACAGCCACAACCTCGGAAATCAACTTCCCGGAGGCATCGTAGCATTTCAGCACCGGGCGATGGGTGGTGTCCTCGTTTTCACGGGTGCAGATCTGGATCGCATAATCCGGTCTGTCCAGAATATCCAGGACATAATAGCCTGTTGGATCGGAGGTCTTGGCGAAGCTGTAGAAATTGAACCCGGTACCTTTGACGGTTGGCTCTGCAATGCGGTTTTCGTTCATAGACCAGGTGTCGTGCATGGCCAAGAACACTCGATTGGCATCCTTACTGTCTGCAGGAATAGGCACATAGCTTGCAAATTTCGCCTTATAATACTGCAAAAGCTCGGATTTGGCAGTAGTATAGTCGCCGGAACTCACTGCAGACTTGACCTTCTCCATACCCACAGTATTCAGATTAAGCTGATTGAATAAGCTACTGTCGGAACTTAGAGATACACCTCTCTCAGCCGCCTCCACCACGGCAAATAAAGATAGGATCAAAGGGATCAGTAGGAAAAAGCAAACCATTCTTTTGAAATTCATTATGCATACCTCCTCTTTTCTTTATTATACCATATATAGAGAGGAATTTCCATTCTAAAATTGGAATTTTACGCTAAAACGAGGGATCCCCGGGGAGAGTTGACTCCCTCGGGGATCCCATTTGCGTTATATGCAATCGGTTTTTGCAGGGTTATACAAAGTAAGCCTTTGCGCTGTCGGAATAGGCAAAGAGGGACTTGCACAGAATCAGGAGCTGGCCGTCCTTCTTGTTGCCGTAGGTGTCGGGGCTGTAGCGGAGGGTCTGAGACAGGCGCGTGTCTCCGTGGTATACGGCAACCTCTGTGACGCTTCGCAGTTCGGCGGCAAGGAGTCCGTCAAAGGTGAAGGCATATAAACCGTGAGCCTCACTGTAAAGCTCGGGGTTTGTGAGGATGGCCTGAGCAGGCTGTCCTTCGTAGTTTACATAATTCAGTTTCAGAGTCAATTCCTCTAAAGCTCCGGTATAGGTGCCGAGACGGAAAATGTACTTGACCTCCACCTTGGAATCCAGATTCAGAGACTTACCTGCCCATGTGATCACGGGGTTTTCCAGATCAGCCACAGTCTCGTTGACATCACTAAAGGTCACTGCCTCTGCATCGCTGAGATAGGCCTTATGGG
>JAZSAO010000445.1:0-5890 GCA_045601945.1 Faecousia sp.
CAAGAAGAATTGGCCAAACGGGTATCCGATGTACACGCATCTTCCGTCATGCAGCAAATCAAGGCTCTTAAATGTCCGCAGAGCCAAAAAACACAGCTTTTGGATGCGGTCATCAAAATGGTAAAAGACAGAAGCAGAGAAAAGGATTAATCACAAGCCTGTCCTCTGCTTCCGTGAATTTATACTTATTTCTAATAAAACGGATTAACCGTTTTATTATGCCGCTGGTAAGCGGGATGGCGGCAAAGCCGCCAAGAAATAACCTGTAATACTGTTCTTGCCGCCTTAGGCGGGGCAGGATATTCATCCTGCAATAAAATGGTTTTCAAACCATTTTATCAAGAAACAGAATTATAAGGGAGCATACCTCACATGAGAATTCTGTGTACAGCAAAGGATATACAAATTCTCGGAAATTTGATCCAAAATACGACATATATGACATTTTTGAGGTGGAGTGTCACCATCGTCACAGTTAAAGTCCTTGATGTGAGGATAGGATTTTCTATACACCGGGCGGCGTAAGTGGCGAGGCGGGCGCCTTTTTCGGGTTTGAAGGTTGAGATGCCTTTGATGAGGCCGATGGTGCCGATGGAGATCAGGTCCTCTTGGTCGGCGGATAGGGCATAGTATTTTTTCATAATATGTGCTACCAATCGGAGATTCCGTTCTACAAGTATGTTTCTTGCCTCTAAGTCTCCCTGTGCGACCAATGACAGATAATACTGCTCTTCCTCCTTGGTAAGAGGTTTGGGGAAAGAACCGGGAGAATCAGAGATCCGCAGCGAGTACAGCAAGGTACTGAGCATAAGCCAAACTGCTGCGCTGAGCATAATACCACCTCCGAAATAAGCATATTCGAAGGCGGCAAGTCCCTATTCACGGAATATATGGGATCATACTCAGGAGGAATTTTTTCAGAAGATCCCATGGTTTTATGAAAAACCGAAACATAAAATGATCGAAGAAGCCCCTGCAAGGACGGAGAATCCGTGGGCCTTGCAGGGGCTTTGTGTTCCCTTTTAGATCAGGGGGTGTCGGGAGGGATTGCCCTCCCGACAGGTGGTTTGAGATTTAGCCCTGGAAGTAGGCCTTTGCGGAGTCGGAATAAGCCATCAGATGCTTACACAGTGCCAGCAGTGTACCGGTCTTGCCGTTGCCGTAGGTGGAGGCACTGTACTTCATGACACTTGTCAGACGGGTAGTACCATTGAATACAGCAACGCTCACAGGCTGTCGCAGTTCAGCGGCAAGGAGACCGTCGAAGTCGAAGCAGTAACGATGTTTCGCTGCATCGTAAACCTTAATATCATAGAGATACATAGATTTCTTTACACCATACAGGTCTGTGTAATTGACAAGAAGGGACAGGTCTTCCGGATTGCCGGTGTACTTAGACAGGTCAATTACATAGCGTAGAGTAACCTTGCTGTCCAAGAGCAGGGATTTACCTACCCATGTGACCGTGGGATTGGTAATTTCCGATCCGGTGGTGTTCTGGTTGTCGAAGGTTACTTTGCTATCGTCAGACAAATATGCTTTTTGTGTCTCTGTCATAGCGGCGTTAGCGAATGCATCGGTACGATATCCCTTATAGCTCTGTGCTGTAGATCCGTAGCGGAGCAAGTCGGCGCACAGGGCCTTTAAGGGGGCCTTTGCTTCCGGCTTATTCAACTGAGAGTAAGCGTAGGTTGCAACGCTGTAAACGTCTATATTGGACTTATAAGCAACGCCGTCCTTAGTGCCGTAGAAGGTGGCTCGGATATTGGCGTTCATCATGGTTGCATTCAGACCGGTGAAGGTGAAGTAATAGTAATTACCGGTGAGAACGCCGATGACTTTAGTGCTCTTTGTTCCGGTCTTCTCGTTGCCGTTATAGGTATCGATCTCGAACTCCACATAAGCGGTAGTCATGTCGTAGCCTGCAAGGAGAGACTTTGCAATGGCGAAGTTTGCGGAAATATCGCTTGCCAGATTCAGGGTGTGGTTGAACTTAATGGTTGCATCCAGGGTGGGCTCGGACTGCTCTGTTCTGCCGCAGACACAGGTGCCGTCTACGAAGGTATGTGCCTCTGTAACCGACTGATTACAGGTGCTGCAGTAGCCGGAGTGTCCGGTTGCGGTGTGGGTATAGGTGGTGATACTGTGTCCCAGAGGATCTTCGCCGATCCAACCGCAGACGGTACAGGTAGCCGGGGTGGTGCAGGTGGGCTCGGTGAAGCTGTGAGGCAGTGCCTCGCCCTGGGTTTCTCTACAGACGGAGCAGGTCTTGGGGGCAGCACAGGTAGCCGCTACCCAAGTATGACCCAGTGCGGAGCCTGTGGTCTCGCCGCAGCGGATACAGGTTTCGGGGTTCTCACAGTCGGCTTCACGCCAGCTATGGCCCAATGCCTCTCCTTCGGTTTCGCCACAAGCGGAGCAGGTCTTGGGAGTAGTACAGGTAGCGTCTGTCCAGGTGTGACCGAGAGCAGCGCCCTTATATTGGCCACAGACGGAGCACTGGGGGAGAGTTGTGCAGGTTCCTGCGGACCAATTGTGTTTTTCTACCATAACTACATCATGCACTACAGGTTCTTTCCCTACAGTCATTTCACCAAAGTATTCCTCATGGCAGGCCTTGTAGACCAATACATAATAGTCGCCTTTCTGAACGCCGTACAGGTTGTATACAACATTTTCCCCTGTGAAGGTTTGGCTGTAGCAAGGTGCACCGTCATTGGTACGATACAATTCGATGGTGACGGTATTGGGGGAACTGACCTTACTTGTTACATTTATGGTCACATTTTGGGAATTGTTGAGTGCATCGCTTTCTGACTCTGCGATAACGAGGTATTCCTGATCAATATGGCAAATCAAGCGAGCGGATTCAAAGGTGACTTCGGTGGGCTCTGCACCGTCAACCATACAGCCGAAGTTCATTATGCGGGAGCTATCGGCTTTGCTGAAGGTGATACGCAGCTTGTAGGTCTTGCCGAATTCAAAGAATCCGGATGCGACGGTTCCGTCTATATTCAGCCACTTAGCTGTAAAGTTGCAATCCATATTCGTGTCAACATCGAAGGCAGGCACACTGATGGTACGGCCTGCAACAGGGGCAGAGACGTTCCTAATATTGACATAGTTGGAGGGAACAGTAAAGTCGTAAGATACAACACCCATCCACTGATCTACGGGGTGTACCTCGTAGGTAGTTACAACACCGTTGACCTTTAGCCCGCCAATAATGGAAAAGCTGGGCTTAATCTGGAGGACCATACGAGCGGTATAGGTCTGTCCGGCCTGGAACGTTCCGGTAAAGGAACTGCCACTGGAATCGAGCCAACCTGCACTATAGAGTCTGGCTGTAGGAACATTGTCATCTAATTGAATTGCGTTTTTAATGTCGTACTCCGTAGTGGTCTGTCCTGCTACGGGAGTAGGCAATTCGATATACATATATGGATCTGTGGCGGTGTATCTGCCGGCAATGGCGACCTCGGTTTCGGTCCGGCTAACAATGGTAGCCGTGTCGTTACCGATTCTGACGTAAAGGTTTTCGGCAAAGACATAGTTGGAATCCAAGGTAAGGGTAATGGTACACTGGTAGGTGTTGCCGGCCACAAAGGTATCTGTAGATGCCAAAGGGCTGATGGTACCGTTGCTGTTGACCAGAGCCCAAGTGGTACTCTTGACAGTCAGATAGGTCTCGGTAGACTTTGCATCAGTGGGAGTACGCCCACCGCAGGCCTTTTTAACATCTGTTCCGATGTAGTATACTTCGTTTTTAGGCACGGTGTATTCTACAAAGTATGCTCCGTTCCCGTCTGACGTAGCTTTTATACCGTTAATCGTAACGACGGTATTTTTGTCTATTCTGCATGTGGAATCGGTTGTAAGCTCCACGGTGCATCTGTACGTCTTATTTGCTTCAAAAGTAGCTGTAGAGGACATAGCGGTAAGCTGTCCGTTGTTTACGATGTGCCAAGTAGTCTTGGCAACCGTGGCGTGTGCTGTGTTCGACTTCGCAGCCTTGGGAGTTACGGTTGCCGTCCTGTCTGGGGGTAGAGGTTTCTGCATCATTGGAGTTGCTGGTGTTGCCTTCAGCAGGCTTGGAGTTCTGGATCTCCTTCTTGACATCCTTCAAGGCTGCCTCTGCACCTGTCAAGCCTGTGGCATACTCGGCAATGGAAACGCCCAAGGCAATGGTCTTACCTACGCAGTCAGCCAGCTTTTCCCAGGTAAAGTTGCTCTTGTACATATCCTTCTGACGACCGGCTGTGAAGGTGCCGCCGTAGATGACCAGGTTGCCGTCTACCTCAAACATATCACGGTGGGTGTAGTAATCTAGCTGCTGGTAGCAGTCGATGATCTGTCCGCCTGTGATGATGCTGCCCGTACCCTTGCCGGTATCATACCCGTTGACGGGAGCACTGCTGTCAATAATGGTCAGAGTCGCACCTTCCTTGACACGGATAAAGACCTTATCCTTGTAGTGGTCGGTAATGTTGGTGGACTGCCAGTTCTCGCCCTTTTCCTTATTGGTGGCATCCCACCATTTCAGGGTGCAGCCGTTTAGGTCAAGGACCTTGTCGCTCTTGACCTCAATGGGCTTCCAGGAGCCGCTGCTATAGCTCAGCTCCACGAGGGCTTGGGCCAGAACGATGTACTTCTCGTTAGGATCGGTGGATTCCATGATCTCACGGAATTTGCCACCCTCACGCTTTAGGTTGCCGTCGTAGATCTTGATCCACTGAGTTTTGGTTGCTGCACTCTCGGTAATGGTATTTGAGCTCCAGCCTTCCTGTGCGTCAGCCTTGATAGCCTCCTTGGCTGTGGCGTGCTCACTGACATAGTTAAAGTCAATGGTTTTGTCTGTGACATCTGCTGCGTGAGAATGGAGCATAGTTGCGGGAACAATTTCCAGCATCATCAGCAGCACAAGCAGAAAACTCACAAACCTCTTGAAGAATTGTTTCTTCATCTTGCTTCCTCCTTTTTGGAAAATATAGTTTGCCATACAGATTGGATCTCCCGAGCACGACTATCCCATTCGCCCCGGGTGTGTTCCTTCGTAATAGGCCTCCTCTCCTCTCCTTTGATCTTTATGTGCATCCGGTTATACGGTAAAAGTCCTTGTACCGGAAATGCGCCTATACCGGGTATTATTCTTCCTGCGGATCTATAAGGATCACATTGACCACGACACACTGTCCCGGGGACCAATGGAGTGCATCGGGATTATCCGTAAGCCCCGGTTCCAAATCAACCACCATACAGCTATGGCAAGGACCGCCCAGCTGCTCTCCATCGGGGGTAGTCCTGCGGTAGAAGACCCACACCCCGGGCAGGGTTTCCTCTGTCACATTGGTGATATTGAGGACACAATGTTCCTCGCCGCTGATCTTTACGCAGTCCCGATTTTCCATGCCCTCTTCCAAATAATTAACAGCGGCATTCACCAGCACCGGTGTTTGGGTACTTGCGGGAGTTTTGTTCAGCTCCACAACGATCACGCTGTCCCCTACGGGCAGCATCTCAATGTTGAAATAGAGGTCATTGGTCCCGTCTGTAAAATGAAGCTCTGCCAACATAATGGTCTCCTCAGAAATGTTGGTAAAGCGTAGGGCATAGACACCCTCAACCCGATCCTTCTCCTCTGTTTCGATATACACACCGGTATAGGGCGACGCGTTCTCTACCTTCAATATCCCCTGTAAATCAGAGGGGGTAATATCTGTATAAGAAGGTCTCGCCTCCGTTGTCGGCTCAGCGCCCTGGGATGCCTCACCGCAGGCGGTCAGCATACACAGCAGGATAAGAATGAAGCATATCAATTTTTTCATATGTGAACCTTCCTTTTTTAGTTGTTTGGCTCCTCTCATTTGACAGTCATTAAAATGCAGACAAG
>JAZSAO010000446.1:0-3644 GCA_045601945.1 Faecousia sp.
CGTACAGGCTACCAGCGGTACGACTTATTCCGGCACGGTTCCTATCTATAAGGGAACGGGCGGTTACTGGGGAACCCCTACAAAGGGGCGGTACTTAGCGGTTGCAAATGGGGATACCTATACTTCTACAGGAATGTTTGAATCATGGACAGCTTTTCCCAATATGATGGAAACTGCTACCAAGCCCATTCTCATAGACCTGCTGTCCGGGGGATATTTCCTGATCTACCGTTACGGCTACACCAGCACCAAATATTATCCTGTTTACAGGGACGGTAACAACTCCACAGGTTGGGGTTCCGGAAAGCTGGATAAGTCTGTTGTCACAGGAAACTTAGCCTATTTCCGCCATCGAATGTATGCCTATAACGATACCCCGGATACCATGCTCCTGACTTGGAACGGCCATAAGGACTACTATGTGAACAAGGGAACCCCGCAGGCTGATGTGATCGGCCTCCTGAGTAGTGATCTCCGTGTGACCTACAGCTTTGAGAACTCTGCAGGTAAGGGCGAGATCTTCTACGACGGCTGGGAGGGAAAGAAAGCAGGAACCTACTGGCTGGAGTTCCCCAACGGCTATAAGAGCGGTACCCCCGGTACCTATGCAGTGGTTATTAAGTACAAGAATGCATCGGGAACCATTCTGGAATTGGGTGGATTTGATCTCCATGTGAAAAATCCTGCCAACGATCCCGATTCTAAGTCCCTGTTCTTCGACTTTAACGATGACGAGGCTGCTCGTTTGCGGTACAGGAATCAGCCCCAGTATAAGGAGATCAATTTTGACGGCACATCCCGTTGGACCTACATTGAGTACCATGGTACCAATAAAATCAGCGACCCCACTACAGGATTCGTGGATACCAAGGCAGGTATTCTCAAGATTTACAGCAAAACAGCGGATTCTGTGCGCAGAAATTTATCTCTTTACACCTTTGCAGAGGGGAAAACACCCTTGAACTATAATGCAAAGGATGCAGAAATCATTCAGCTTCGCTTCAAGATGGATAATCTGAAAGCATGGGAGGAGCAGGCGCCTTACTTCCGTATGTTCTACTATTACAATAACGGCACAGAGAATGTCTATACCCACGACAGAGACGGTAAACTCGGGGCAGACTTTGTTTCCGACGGAACGTATATGACGATGACCATACCCATTCTCACAGAAGGGGAACTTTCTTCTGTGACAGATACCTACGCTCCCACACAAACCCTCAACAGTTGTACATCTATCACAGGCTTGCGGCCTTGCTTCTTGAATTTGGTTCTCATAGATGAAACCAAGCCTGCCTCTATTACATTTGACTATATTTACATCGGGCCGAAAGACGGGGCACCTGAAGAGGAAAAAGAAAATGATCTGTTCTTTGACTTCACGGATACGGAAGAGGATCGGCAGCGTTACAGCCATGAACGCTACAACGATACGAACTTTGACCGTCAGAATAACCCCTTCTGGGCTACCTCTGAGACCAATTCGGAAGTACAGGTCTACAATGAACGGGAGATCGATAACGAAGCGGGTGTTTTGAACGTCACCGTGGCGGAAACCAATGCAGCGGGTACCAATAATGCAAATTTGGGCCCGTGGATCGCCACCACCGGCATACCCGGTGTCTTTGTGGAACGTGGCAACAAGACCTTCCACGGTATCGGATACGAACCCCAAGCAGGAGACTATGTACAGGTACGCTTTAAACTGAGTGAAGGGGTAGTCAGAGCCGGAGAGGATATTCCCACGGATATTGTTCTGGTTTATGACCGCACCACGGACGGCACAGTAGCACGTGGTACCTATAATATTGTTCCCACTTATGAATTCAAGACAAATGAATATATTACCGTGAACTTTGCCCTAACGGAAGAGTTTACAACAGCGGATTGTATCAGCACCTTAGGCTTCCGTTTCCGTGGCATCAAGTCTGCAACCAAGGGATCCGGAACCCTTACCATTGACTACATTTATGTTGGGCAGGAAGGCACTGTGCCTCCCACAGCACAAACCGTTACCTTCTGTAGCGCGGATGGCAGGATTCTGGAAGAAGTCCGTGTTCCTGCCGGTGGTACGGCTGTCTACAGTGGCGCTACTCCCACGAAAGCCTATGACAAAGAGAATCACTATGCCTTTGCAGGCTGGGTGGACGAACAGGGCAATGCCGCCATTTTGGAGAATATCTCCGCTGATTTGACGGTCTATGCTTCTTATAAGGGAGAAAACCACAGCTACGCGGAAAAGGTCATTACTCCCTCTACCTGTACGGGAGAGGGACAGAAAGAATATTTCTGTACCTGTGGATATGGCTATGTAGAGCCCCTTCCCTTTGCAGACCATAGTCCCGAGAAGATTCCTGCCATCCCTGCAACCTGTACTGCAACAGGTATGACCGAAGGCTCCAACTGCACGGTTTGCAAGGCAGTTCTGATTGCACCGCAGGTGATTCCTGCCTTGGGTCATAGTCCCGAGACCATTGCAGGTGTTGCGGCAACCTGCACCACATCCGGGATATCCGATGGTAGCCGTTGCAGTGTCTGCGGTGTGACTCTGACAGAACAGATGATTCTGCCCCGTTTGGGACATGATCTGCAATACACAGACCTTGGAGACCGTCATGGGGTAAATTGTTCTCGCTGTGACAAGAATACCACTGAGCCACACAGTTATGAAAACAGCCTGTGTATCTGCGGCGCTA
This sequence comes from Faecousia sp., assembly GCA_045601945.1. GTDB lineage: Bacteria > Bacillota > Clostridia > Oscillospirales > Oscillospiraceae > JAZOXB01. The sequence continues at coordinate 2,697 of JAZSAO010000446.1, forward strand.
AAGAGCCTAAGGCCCCTGTGGAGGATCAGAACCTGAAATTGGGACACTCTCTCAATCTTGCCAGTGATATTACCCTCAATTATGCCCTTAGCGTATCTGCACTAAGGGGGTATGATATGGAGACCGTAAGGTTAGAAATTGCGGTTCCCATTTATGAAGGAAATACTTATATAGACCAAGAAACGCTGATCTTGAAACCGGAACTCCGAGGCAGCTACTATTATTTCCTCTTAGAGGGGCTGACAGCAGTGCATATGAGTGATCAGATCACCGGGGTTCTCCGTGGCACAAAAGAGGGACAAGAATTCTATTCTCCCGAAGATCACTACAGTATTGCAGACTATGCTTATGCACAGCTGAGTAGGGAGAAAAACCCCGAAAGTTTAAAGATCCTGTGCGCACAGCTTTTACGTTACGGTACGGCTGCTCAGAACTATAAGGGCTACAGAACCGATGCTTTAGCGGATAGCGCGATGACAGATGCACAAAGAGCATACCTTACAGCAGAAGAATCTGTTACCTTTAACAATACGAATGTGGAAGGCAATGAGCTCCCGAACCCTGCAGTCAAGTGGATCGGTAAGGCATTGGATCTCAATACCAGAGTAACCATTGTCTATATTGTAGATACGACGGGATATGGTGGAAATGCCGCAGATCTGACTCTGAAGCTTCGGTATGAGGATAACAAGGGCGAAATAAAAGAAGCTGTTGTATCCGAGCCTCAGCCCTATGGGAACCGTGAGGGATGGGTAGCCTTCCGCTTTGACGGTCTCTTGGCGGCGGAACTGCGCGCTGTGATCAAGGCTCAGATTTTTGCTGGAAATACTCCGGTTTCTAACTCGGTGATCTATAGTGCAGATACTTATGGAAATGGCAAAAAGGATCAGCTTCTGACCTTGTGCAAGGCTCTCTTTGCTTACAGTGACAGCGCCAAGATTTACTTTG
>JAZSAO010000447.1:0-2663 GCA_045601945.1 Faecousia sp.
ACACTCACCTGCACCTCCTGCATCCAATCCGACCCTTCCAATTTCCGTTTGTTCAACTCGTCATCAAGTTAGTATAGGCCCTTGCCTCTCCAATGGGAGAGGTGCCGCGACTGCGGCGGAGAGGGCAGTAAGCACCTGAAATTTGAAGAAATCTATCGTAGTAGGCACCGTTTTCTGCTCATCATCCTACGGACTCGGTACTTTAGGGGGAATCCCTACTGCCCTCTCAGTCGCCCAAGGGCGACAGCTCTCCCAGAGGGAGAGCCAAGGGGCTTGTGCGAACTCGCCAACGGCTCGATCAACTGTGATTTATCGTTTAAATTCCCGTTTATGGAGTTGTTGACCAAGTTGGTAAAGACCCTTGCCTCTCCAATGGGAGAGGCAAGGGCTGATTCTGACTCGGTAAACGGTTCGATAAACTGTGATTTATCGTTCAAATTCCCGTTTGTCGAACTGCTTTCAAATACGCACACGCTCTTGGCTCTCCCTCTGGGAGAGCCAAGAGACTCTGCGGACTTGAAAATAGAGCGATAAACTGTGATTTGTTTTGAGATCGAGGTAAAAAAGGCCTTCCGTTGCCCCCGAAGGTGGGGGACGGAAGGCATTTTTCGGGTTTATTTGCCAATGTAGGCTCTTGCGGAATCGCCGTAGCACATCATCCGTTTCACGAGGGATGCAAGATAGGGAACCGTTGTGTCATTCTGCTTGGCGTAAGCATAGTATGAGGCTTTTCTGCGTAATTTCTGAGATTTTTTAACTTTTTTCTATGAAATACAGAAAATATTATTGCTTCATGGGCGAGGTTCTTTTCACTCGGGATTTCGAGAACATTGTATAGGATTCCTATTTCCTTAGTGCTTTCTCCCTCGGATCCATGTATGTTTAAAGCGACTTTGTCTATATAGACAAATACGGTCCCAAAATAGTATCCTTATTAGACAGTTCTTGTTCACTTCGTTGAAATTTATTTTGTATATTGATTTTTTTCAAAATACAGAGTATGATACAAGTGCGCGTTCTTTATAGAAATAACTAAATATAGAGAGGAGTGGTCGGATTGGCAAGAAATCTCCGTTGTGATTCCTGTACTTCCCGGATGTATGTTTCCCCCTTCACAACTGTCAAGCGGTGTGATTCCTGTGACACATTCCATGTGATCCCCCCGGAGCCCGGATTGCCCGATTCCGTGTTCCGCCTGCTGGATATCGCCCGCTATAATCTGGACAGAGAGCGCTGGGACGAAGTAAAGGACCTGTGTAGACACGCCATTTTTTTGGACGAAGAAAATCCGGAAGCCTATTACCTTTCCCTTATGGCAACCCTTCAGGTCAGAACCCTCGCCGATCTGGATAGCTACGATGGTCTGTTCTTGGACAAGAGGGAGTTCAAACTATTTTCCGGATATGGAGACATTTCCCGTGTCTCGTATATTAAATCTATTGGGGAAAGAAACTTAGCTCGAAAAAAGCTGGTGTTGCATAAATTCCGTTTTCGTGCTGCCGTCACAGCCTGTAACCATGCCACAACGGCTGAAGGCTACCGTCGCGCTGCCGCGATGTTCGAGAGGATCCCGGGCTTCCGGAATGCCGATTTTCTGAAAGCCGCTTGCATTGCAGAAGCAGAGCGATTGGAGCATCGATCTCACAGCTGGCCTTGGAATTGGATTTATCCATATGGTGCATAGCACGTTTCTCTGTTGCATTACAGTTTTCAGACTACTGTGATAGGTGCAACAAATATAGATCAGATCATTTTATTTTTAAATTTTATAAAAATTTTTTATAAGGGGCATATATATTTCGTTTTCGGTTACGCTTCGGTTACGCGCCTCTTTATACAGTTGCAATTTTTTTGCAAAAACATGCCGAATTTTATCAAAATACCAATAAAATCATTTTTGGATTCGCTAATAGACTATTCCTATCGAAATAATTGTTGCTAAAAAACCCATAAAACAAAAAACAAAGCCAAACAGAAAAGAGATAAATTCTAAAATAATACGGTAATTCCGTTTTATATAAATATTAGTTCATTTTCATCTCCATGCTGAGACAATATAGAGGCATGGAGATTTTTATATGTACGGACATTCTTATGGCGATTGGTGTGCTATGTTTGTTGACTTTCCTCCCACCACCCTCCTTGGTCCTAAACCGAAGGATCCCCTCCCCGGCATTGTGCCGGGGAGGGGATCTGTTTTTATCCTGATTTTCAGTAGGGTTATTGAATTTGCAGACCGTTTTCACCGACTTCTACGATAAGGGTGGTATTGGGGCTGATGTCTCCCCGGAGGATCCGCTTGGCAATGAGAGTTTCTACGGTATGCTGGAGGAAGCGGCGGAGGGGTCTTGCACCGTAAAGGGGGTCATAGGCCGTGTCGATGGCATAGTCCTTAGCCTCTTGGGTCAGTTTGCAGGCAAGTTGTTTGGTCTGTAGCCGCTTGTTGAGGGAGGCGATCTGGAGATCCATGATCTTTTCCATATTCTCCTTGGTCAAGGGCTTGTAGTAAACGATCTCATCCAGACGGTTCAGGAATTCCGGGCGGAAGCTACGTTTCAGCAGGGGTTCTACCTTTTCCGTTTCTCCGCTGAGGAAGTATTCCGAACCTAAATTGCTGGTGAGGATCAGGATCGTGTTCTTAAAATCTACGGTTCTCCCCTGAG
>JAZSAO010000448.1:0-4183 GCA_045601945.1 Faecousia sp.
CAACAACGACGTACTTAGGACCATAGTAGTTGGGAGTAAAGTATTCGGAAGCTTTTCCAAAGGGATCTACGCCAATGGAGTCGACCATGGAAGTGATGTAGGTCACGTTTGAAGAAGCGTTCAGGCTCTGATCCAAAGTAAAGTCGAAAGTTGCTCCTTCGTTAGCGCCCGCAGGTTTGAAACTATCGGATCCTGCAGCTGCGAACATTGAATAGAGTCTTCCCAGATAAACACTCAGATTGACATAGTCATTCTTGTTGTTATCCAGATATTCTGCCAATGCTTCGGGATCTTCCAGCATTGCGGCGAAGATCTCCTGTGCAAAGGTGGAATTCACATCTGCATTCTCGTTTTCTACCAGATCTTCCAAATCCATGAAGTAGTCGAATACTTCGGTCTCAAACTTCGCCTCAACGTTTGCGTTGGGAACGTCGTAGGTAATTATCTTCTTCTCGGGGTCGGGATGCAGGGAAGTTTCATCGGTAGTGGAATGGTACAAACCGGAAGCAGAAGTATTGGTGGGAATGTTGTTACCACCCAGAGTATTGTTGCGGTTTACCTCGATAGGAAGTTCCAAACCAATCTTATACCCCAAAGTATAGTCGGGATATGCAGCACCTTCATTGGTAACGGGCTGCTCTCTCAGAGCGCCATTCTTGGCATCCAGCCAGTTCAGACGGATACTGCTGATATCCAGATCTACGTCGGGCTGATTGGGATCAGCCTTGCTGATCTCGTGATCCCAGTCGATCCGATAACCCTTAGCAGTTTCGTCAATGGTTTCATCCTGTGTATCGGACAGGGTGTGGGAACCGATGTATTCCTTGGTATCATATTGGCCATCGCCCAGATATTTCTGAACATAAACCTTCACCTGTTTGTCTGCATCGATCTTAAATTCACGGGTGATCTCGTCGTAGATAGAAACAGAGTCCTTCTCGCCGGAAAGAGGGGTATCGAAATTGGTGGTGATCTTTTCCAGAATGGAAGCAAAGTGCTCCATCAGCTGATCGCCTCGACCGTTATCAGCCAAGAAGTTCTCATTGGAAGCCTGCGTGCCTTTTGCAGTCATACTGGTAGCATCGGGATAGTTGGAGGAGACCAGATGCAGGAAGTCTCTAGCCTTTGTTTCCTCTGTGGTGGGGGTAGCTGTACCACATCCATTTCCGGGTGTAACACCTTCCATAAAGGACAGGGAGAAAACGGTTGCGCCACTATCCTTAATTTTCTTTGCTGCTGCAATCGCAGGATTTGCTACTGCCTCTTGGAATTTCATACCTTTCGTAGGCGTACCGTCAGTCAGGAGGATTACAACACGATTTCTTCCCTCCTGCTTTGCAGGCAGGTATGTTGTGCGGTTAGCAATTGCCTCCAACGGCAGATTGGTTGCTGTGGTCTTCCAGACGTAATGATTTTTAATCATATCGACAAGATCTTTGACATCGGTACTCATACCGCTCAAATTAATAGAGCCGGTAGATACGAAGTTGTTATACTTAATATCAGTTCCTTTGTATGCACCGTAAGTAACCTCTGCACCATTGTTCAGCGTTCCCTTAAGACCGTGCTCCAACAGGATCTCACTAAAGCTGGCAATAGAAACCGTATGCATCTGACCGGCAGGAAGATTTTTGGCATTCTCATTCAAGTCGGTAACAAAACTCGCGAGAGCCTCCTGTGCCTTAGTCAGTCTGGGGACGGCAATAGAAAACTTGATATTAGTATTTCTGGTATTGGGGTTTTCTTGCTTTCTGGCCGCATATGTATTAAAGGCCGTCTTCATATCCACCCATTTTCCGTGGACAGGCTCAGTACCGCCGGTTTTGGAATAGATAATACCATGAACACCTTCAACCCAGTTGACATGGTTGGTTATAAACATTTGCCATGTACCATTAACGTAGCGCATTGCTTCCCATGATACGTACTTTTCTCCGGTAGTAGCAGCATCGGAATAAAACACGCTACCACTTTCACCGACAGAAGTAGCGCGGTAGTAACCTTCCCACTTATCTGTCTCAAGAGTCTTCAAATAAGCCTCCAGAGTGGCATAATCGGTAAAGGTCTTAACCGAGGCCTTATCTGCAGGGAAACTCATGGAGTCGGATCTGTCAAAGATAATTGCGACGTCCAGAGGTACGCTCACGACTTTGTCCGAAGCCTCACCGGTAACGATAGCATCGATATCGATGGTATAGGTCTCGGGATCAGAGTCGCCACCGTCAGTCAGGATCTTAGTAGACTCGAAGGGAGCGCCGGTCTCTGCCACAGTTGCAGCACCGTCGGCTGCGAAAGCAGTTATGCCCAAACTAAGAACCATGCACAGGCACAGCAGCAAACTAAGGGCTCTGCGGAAAATCTGATTTGTTTTCATAGCAATTTCTCCTTCCTGTGATCAAGAGCTGAAAATATTGACTTGACCTACATGGTAGCAATAGGAGTCGGCATTTTCAACAGGTGCCGGCGTATTGCAATCCAACCAAAGTTCGCCAAACAGACGAACATTGATGACACCCTCAAGGTTCGGGGGGGTGTAACCGCACTGAGTTGCCTCGTTGAACTGGGGATTTCTCACCATACAACCGCAGAGCATCTCTTCCGGCCGCAAATCTTCGCAGATCACTGCCGGCTTTTGGTAAAGCTTTTTCTTCATGTTTCTAAATTCCTCCGTTTCTTCCGCCATATTCCTGCGCGTGTCGAACACAATATAAGCAAAATAACAAATTTCAAGTCGGAACATCTTGAATTGTTATATGTTATATGTCATATCAGACAACACGCATATAGATAGAATGATTATACACCACAAACATCTGTTATGTCAATAAAAATTCGGTAACAATCTGACTTTTTACTGAATATTTTTCAGTTTCCTTTCAAATAGAATTGCCTCTTTACTTTTTAGATCTTTGATGATATGATTTTTTAAAAAGAATGCCCTCCGAAGAGGGCGGTAGATACACTCGTATTGGAAGCTGTTCCCACATCTTACCATAGTTACGTCTAAAAACGTGTCGAAAGGAGTTCCCTGTGAAGCATTCTGTAGAATCCAACAAGCAGCTTGTCTCTCCCCCTGTTTCCTTTGGTCCATCCGGGCAGAAGCCCCCTGCCCCCAATCTGCAAACTTTATTTAATATCTTCGGAAAATACACATGGATCCCTCTGCTGATCCTTCTGGTGATCCTGTGCATACAACAATATCGATCCTATAAAGCCTCCCTCGCTCCCCTGCCTGCAGGTTCGCAGTTACAGGTCTTATTTATGGATGTGGGACAAGCAGATGCCGCCCTCCTGCTTTGTGACGGGCGGTCCATGCTCATTGACGGCGGTAATGTAGGAGACGGGCAAAAGATTTACTCTGTTCTGAAAGAACAGCACATTCAAACCCTCGATTATGTCGTCTGCACCCACGCCCACGAAGATCATGTAGGCGGACTCTCTGCTGCTCTATCAGCCTGTAACGCAAATAATATACTTAGTCCCGTAACATATTATAATACTGATGCTTTCAAAAACTTTGCCGAAAAAGCCGGTAATATCACAGTCCCCCGGCCGGGCGAAACCTTTTCTTTCGGAGGTGCAACTGTCGAGATCTTAGCCTGCGATCCCTATGCCGAAGAAGTAAACAATACCTCCATCGTGCTGAAATTGACCTACGGACAGACGTCTTTCCTATTTACGGGGGATGCGGAATATCCTGTAGAGCAGACCCTTTTGGACGGAGGCTACGATCCCTCTGCTACAGTTCTAAAGGTAGGTCACCACGGTAGTTCAACCTCTACTTCCTACCGCTTCTTGAATCACGTTATGCCCCAATATGCCATTATCTCCGTGGGAGAAGACAACACTTATGGCCATCCGGAGCAAGAAGTTCTCACACGACTCCGTGATGCAGATGTAACAGTGTATCGTACGGATCTCGACGGAGATATTCTCTGTGTCAGCGACGGGAAGCAAGTCACCGTTTCTCAGCCCTGACAATTCTGTTTTCAAAGGAGATTTTATGGATGAAACGTTGTATTGCCCTCTTTCTGATTCTGGCTATGCTCTTGCCGCTGTATTCTGTCCATGCCTCCCTGCCCTATCAGACGGATATTGCCATGTCAGTGGGCGCTGATGAAACAGAACGGAATCTGGTCTGGTATTCTCTCTCAGGTCAACCGGGTAAAGTTCGCCTTTGGGC
>JAZSAO010000449.1:0-4880 GCA_045601945.1 Faecousia sp.
GTTAGCAATGGGATGGGACGAGCTATTTCTTATTTTTCGTGGCTTCTGCTGTATCCCCTTCACAGAGTCTACCTAACAGTTGGGTCTGAATGTGTACGATCCTAAATGGGATTTTCATAGATTTTCTCGTTGGTACTTGTAATTTAAAGTATTTTTCGTTATACTGTATCTATACAGCAGATAGATAATAAAGGCGGCATACTCTATGAAATTTTATTTCGCTCCCTTAGAGGGCATTACAGATCTCACTTACAGAAACATCCATCAGAAATATTTTCACGGGGTAGATCGATATTATATGCCCTTCATTTCTCCCACGCAAAATCATTGTCTCACTAAGAAAGAACAACGGGAACTCCCCTCTTCGGATATGCTCCCCTGTGAAACCATTCCCCAGATCCTCACCAAGTCTGTAGATGATTTCCTATGGGCTGCACAGTGTTGTAAGGAACGGGGTTATGATGAGGTCAATCTAAACATCGGCTGCCCCTCCGGCACTGTTGTTTCTAAGGGAAAAGGTTCGGGAATGTTAGGTGATTTAGACTATTTGCGACATTTTTTAGATGAAATATTCTTTAAATGCCCCATAAAGATCTCTGTAAAAACCAGAATCGGCTTGGAGGATCCTCAAGAATTCTCACCTATTCTAAAACTTTTGAATCAGTATCCCGTTTCAGAACTTATTATTCATCCCAGAGTGCGGAAAGCATTTTACAAAGGTACCATTGAAATGAACGCATTCCGCTATGCTGTAGAAAACAGTAAGCATTCCCTGTGCTACAACGGCGATATCACCGACATAGCGGATATTGAGTTGATCAGAGATACTTTTCCTACCGTTTCTAAAGTCATGATCGGTCGTGGCCTTGTGGCAGATCCCGGCATGCTCTCAGGAGGCACAGAAAGAACGACCCTCTATGCTTTCCACGAAGAATTATTCGACACCTATTGCCATGTGTTCGGTAATAAGCAAAATGCCATGTGTCGCATGAAAGAGATCTGGTCCATGCTGATCCGAATTTTTGGCGATGCCGAACGCCATGAGAAGAAGCTGAAAAGAACCGGAGATTACGAAACCTTCCGAACTGTATCGCAGGAGGTTTTAACGCAGCTTCCAATAGTTTCTATTCCCTCTTCTCTGCTTTCCTATGGGGATGTTCGCCTATGACAGATCATTATCAACTTCAATGCGATCAATGGGCAAAACGGATCTCAACAATCCATAGAGATCGGCTTAGGAAAAAACTACCGGAGCTTCATGGAAAAGATCATATTCTGACCCTGTGGCATTTTGATCGGCAGATTGCCATAGATTTAGAAACCGGTCTCCTTCACTGTATAAGCGATCCCAAACCCCTGAGCCTGAATGAAAAGCTGAATATCTATACCCTGCTCTGGTATTGCAAGGATCACGCCACTCTTTCCGGACAATGGTTGCCCTTCCACAGTATGAAGGATGCCTCCCCTTACGCTCCGGCATTTGAGAAAACCGTTTTACGTTCCTTCTCCCATTCTTTTGACGGAAAAGAAGATCTTTTAAAAAAAGCCGTACAAAAGATCGGCGGAACCGTGATGCAAAACAACGCCTATTTTGTTCTCGCATTCGCCTGTATGCCATTGCGCCTTCAGTTCTGGGATGGAGACGAAGAATTCCCTGCGCAGGGAAATATTTTGTTCGACAAAAACGCAACAGACTTTATCTATGTGGAAAGTCTGGTTACCATCGCCTCTCAGTGCCTGCATCGACTGTATTCCGCTGTGGATCTACATACAAGCGGAGATAACTACTAAAATCAGAAAGGAAACCATACTATGTTATACAAAGAGTTTAAAGGTAAGTCACTGTCCGCTTTAGGTCTGGGAACCATGCGTCTTCCCCAAACTCCGGATGGTTCCATCGACAAGGCGCATACCGCTAAGATGATAGGATATGCCCTCTGTCAAGGCATCAACTATTTTGATACTGCATGGAAATACCACGGAGGCGAATCCGAAACCGTAATCGGCGAGATCCTTTCTCAGTATCCCAGAGAGAGTTATTATTTAGCGGATAAATTTCCCGGATTTGACCTTAACTTATTCGATCAAATGGAAGATATTTTCTTCTCTCAGCTGGAAAAATGCAAGGCCGAATATTTCGATTTTTATCTGTGCCACAATGTATGCGAACGTAATTTAGAAGCCTATCTTAGCAAGGACGTCGGTGCCATAGAGTTCTTCTTAAAACAAAAGAAAGAAGGCAGGATCAAACATTTAGGCTTCTCTACCCATGCGGAACTCCCTGCACTGAAAAAGTTCTTAGAAGCCCACGGAGACAGCATGGAATTCTGTCAGATCCAGCTGAATTATCTGGATTGGAACTGGCAGAAGGCCAAGGAGAAAGTGGATCTGTTACGAAAGTACAACCTCCCCGTTTGGGTCATGGAGCCTCTTCGCGGAGGATCTCTGGTTTCTTTACCCGAGCGTTCCATGGAAAAGTTCCATGCCATTGCACAGGATCTTTCTCCCATAGAAGCAGCGTTTGCTTTCCTGCGTACCATTCCCGAGGTTACCATGATTTTGTCAGGTATGTCCAACATGGAGCAGCTGGAAGAAAACATTCAATTATTTAGCCGAGAATCAACACTATCTGCCGAGGCCTTCCAAACTCTCCCCACTCTGGGACGGGAAATGATAGAGGCAGTCCCCTGCACAGCCTGTCGTTACTGCACAGAGTACTGCCCCCGGAGTCTGGATATCCCCAGACTTATGAGAATCTATAATGAAAACCAATTTAACGGTTCTACCTTTGCACTAAACAGTCTTCCAAAGGAGAAAAAGCCTTCCTCTTGTTTAGGATGCCGTCAGTGCGAGGCAGTATGCCCTCAGAATATTCCCATTTCTGAGAAGCTTAAGGAAATCGCGCTGAAAGAAAAACTTTAGTCTTCGGGAGCCTCGTAGGGAAATACATCCATAAAACGAACCTTGAACCGATTCAGTTCATAGAGGCGATCGATCCTTGCCTTTGTTACAGGGTCATCGATCTCGCCTTCGCGGATGTAACGGTCCAATACCGCATAGGTAAAGCCCAACTTATCTTCATCGGTCAAACCGCATAGACCATCAATGGGAACCTTTTCAATCAGAATCTCCGGCAAACCTAAAACTCTGCCAATCTCCTTAACTTCCCTAACGCAGAGCATGGATAAGGGACTGAAATCACCCACGCTATCACCATATCTGGTGGAATAACCGACCCAATCTTCTGAAAGATTACAGGTGTTTGCTACACGACCATTACGACTCTGACAAACTGCGTATAAAGTTGCCATACGAATACGGGGTGCCAGATTAATAATCGTATCATTGCTGGGCGTTCCGATTTCCCGGGAAATAGATTCCAGCAATGCATCATAGCCGGACCGGATATTTACCGTCACATACTCGATATCCAAATGTTTGCACAAAAGCAGGGACATATCGATATCAGCCTGTTCCCCATTGGGCATCAGGACGCCGATGACCCGATCCTTTCCAAGGGCCTCAACGCAAAGAGCAGCAACAACCGAGCTATCTTTCCCTCCGGAAATCCCCACGATGGCATTGCATCCCCGACCATTTTTGTCAAACCAATTACGAATCCATTGCACAATATCCGCCGTAACTTTTTTTGCTTGAAATCTCATAATCGCTCCTCCTCGGAATCTATTGTTGATATGACTATACTATACCATAGTTTTTTTCGATTTTCTACTGCATTTTTACAAAATAAAAAATTAATTTCCCCTATTTACATTTACGTACATAAAAGATAAAATATATATATCCTAAAAAGAAAAGAGTGATCACTCATGGCTAATCAATCTACTATTAACGCTGTGCGGAGAATCGGTGTTCTGACCAGCGGAGGAGATGCTCCCGGCATGAATGCCGCTGTTCGTGCTGTGGTGCGTGCAGCAATCTTCCGTGGGATCGAGGTCATCGGCATACGTCGAGGATATAATGGTCTAATCAACGGAGATATTCTTCGCTTAGACGAAAAGAGCGTAGCCCATGTCATCAATCGTGGTGGTACCCTTCTGTATACCGCACGGAGTAAAGAATTTATGACTCCCGAAGGCCAGCAGAAGGCTGTCAATACTTGTAAACTATTGGGATTGGACGGTATCGTTGCCATAGGTGGTGACGGCACCTTCCGTGGCGCACAGGCTCTATCCAGACACGGCATCAGCGTAGTAGGTATCCCTGCCACCATAGATAATGATATTGCCTGTACCAACTATTGTATCGGCTTTGATACTGCCGCAAATACTGCTATTGAGTGTATCGATAAACTCAGAGATACCATGCAATCTCATGAGCGATGCTCTGTCGTTGAAGTCATGGGAAGAAATGCCGGTCACCTTGCGCTCTATGTTGGCCTTGCCGTAGGTGCTACGGCCGTACTCGTTCCGGAACGGAAAGAAGATTTCAACATAGAGATCATTGAAAAGATTCGGAACGCTCGCCTCAACGGCTTCACCCATTACATGATCGTAGTAGCAGAAGGTGCGGCATCCGCTCTGGAGGTTGCTCAGAACATTAAAGATACCATCTGCATAGAGCCCCGTGTTACCGTTCTGGGACACATTCAGCGTGGTGGTACTCCAACCGCCCGCGATCGTGTTACTGCAACACGGATGGGTTATCGAGCCGTAGACATCCTTGCAAACGGCGGCACCAATCGAATCGTGGCTCTGCTGGATGGAAGAATGAGCGATATAGGAATTGAAGAAGGTCTCGCCTGCCATAAAGGAATCGATATGGAAGAATGGACTGTGCTGGAGGCTATGACGGGAGTATAATACTGTTTCTTGATAAAATGGTTAGAAAACCATTTTATCGCAGGATAAATATCCTGC
>JAZSAO010000450.1:0-12381 GCA_045601945.1 Faecousia sp.
GAAGTGGATATTGTAGAGACCTTAAAGCCTGTGATTTATTTGTATCCCGAAGAGCCTTCGGAGGTCACTGTAAAACTGGAATATGACGGCGAACTGACTTGCACCTATCCCAAGTATTATGATGGATGGAATGTTACAGCATATCCCGATGGAAGGATAACCGATGCCCAAGGGAAGGAATATAATTATCTTTATTGGGAAGGTCTTGACAACAAAAAGAGTGACTTCACCACAGGCTTCTGCATCCCCGGTGAGGATACCGCGGCATTCTTAGAGTATGCTCTGGAAAAGCTGGGGCTAAATCGCAGGGAGGCCAACGAATTCATTATATATTGGTTGCCACACATGGAACAGAATCCATATAATGTGATCGCCTTCCAGACAACTGCTTATACAGAAACTGCAAAACTTCGAGTTGTCCCCGAGCCTGATACTCTGATTCGTGTATATATGGCATGGTACAGATCGGATAATCCTGTGCCTATCCCGGAACAAGAGTTGACTGCTCCGGAAAGAAAGGGATTTACCGTTGTGGAATGGGGCGGAGAGGTGAAAGCGGAATAGTCTGATTGGGGATTTACTTTCCACACCCTTCGTGATATACTGTAGGGGAAAGAGAGGGACTGCCCCATGTTAAAGAAGGCTTACTTAGAGATCACCAATGTTTGCAATCTGGCGTGTAGTTTTTGCCATGGCACCAAGCGAGAGAAACACTTTCTTTCTGTAGAGGACTTTGAAATCCTGACAGATAAACTCTGTGGACATGTGGAATTTTTGTATTTCCATCTTATGGGGGAACCTCTGCTCCATCCTCGACTAAACACTTTTTTTGAGATCGCGGCGCGTAAGGGCTTTAAGGTGATCCTTACCACAAACGGCTCCTTAGTACATAAAAGGATGGAGGAGCTTCTTTTGGCGAAGGCTCTGTATAAGGTCAGCATTTCCCTCCATTGCTATGAGGTCAATACCATGGGCATAACCTTGGAGGAATATTTGGAAAACTGCTTTGCTTTTTGTAAAGGGGCATCCCAAAGAGGCGTCTTATCTGTCCTTCGTTTGTGGAATCAAGGGGGAGAGGATAGAATGAATCAGAGGATCCTGACAAAAATGAAAGAATATTTTCCGCTGCCTTGGAAGGATACCTATTCCGGTAGCCGTTTGGGAGATCGCATTTTCTTGGAATGGGGAGAACGGTTTGAATGGCCGGATCCGGAAGCTCCGGAGCAGGACGGCTCTTACGGCTGTTACGGCTTGCGTGATCAGATAGGGATCCACTGCGACGGTACCGTTGTGCCTTGCTGTTTGGATGCAGACGGCGGCATTCCTTTGGGGAATTTGCTTCAACAGGAACTGTCTGAAATTCTATGCTCGCCACGAGCCGTTACCCTAAAAAATGCTCTTCGGAACAGAAAACCCTGTGAAGAATTGTGCCGGCATTGCGGCTATGCCGCGCTGAAAGGGTATTAAAACAGGATATTGTGAAAAAATTTAAAAAAATTAAAAAAAACACTTGCATTTTGTGCTCAAGTGTGATATCATGTGTGAGCATGAAAAAAATAAGGGTGTTTACGCCCTGTTACCAAAAAGAAAGAGGTGAAAGCAATGAAGGAAGGACTCCATCCGAAGTACGAACAGACTACGATCAGATGCGCGTGCGGTGAGATTATTGAGACCGGTTCTACCAAGAAGGACATTAAGGTTGAAATCTGCTCCAAGTGCCACCCTTTCTATACCGGCAAGCAGAAGCTGGTTGACACCGGTGGACGTGTTGACCGTTTCAACAAGAAGTTCGGTCTGAAGTAATGACACAAGCTCGTACCGTATCGGTGCGGGCTTTTGTCTTTTTTTCAGAAAGAATAAGGAGATTTTATGGAACAATTGGATCGCGTAGTTGCCGAAAAGGCGATATTAGTCGGTTTGAATGCCGATTGCTTTAAGCCTGAGGAAACTGCCACTTATGAAACATTAGATGAATTGGAAGCACTGTTGGAGACCGCAGGGGGGACTTGTGAGGCAAAAGTCTTACAGAACAGAAAAACTCCGGATCCCCATAGCTTTATCGGGGAAGGAAAAGCACAGGAGGTTTGCGAACTTTTAGAGACCACCGGTGCCAATATGGTCATTTTTGATAATGAACTTTCACCTTCTCAAATCAGAGCGTTAGAGGAGATTACCGGTGTGACGGTTTTGGACCGCAGTGCTTTGATTTTAGATATTTTTGCGCAGAGAGCGAAAACTGCAGAAGGACGCCTACAGGTCGAACTTGCCCAGTATAAGTATGTATTGCCTCGCTTATCCGGTATGGGAAAGTCTATGTCCCGTTTGGGAGGTGGCATCGGTACCAGAGGTCCCGGTGAGACGAAGCTGGAAACAGACCGCCGTCATATCCGGGAACGGATCAACCGATTGCAGGAAGAATTGGAAGCCGTGCGCAAAGTTCGTGGAGTTCAGAGAGAACGTCGGCAGAAGAATGCTATTCCTGTTGTGGCCCTTGTTGGCTATACCAATACAGGCAAGTCAACTCTGCTGAATCTCTTGACGCAGGCAGGGATCCCTGCCAACAATCGGCTTTTTGACACGCTGGATACCACGACTCGTCGTTTGCGGATCTCTGACCATTTAGAGGTCCTACTGTCTGATACCGTTGGATTTATTGCTAAGTTACCTCACCATCTGGTAGAAGCGTTCCAGGCAACTTTGGAAGAATTACAATATGCGGATCTCCTGATCCACATGATCGATGCTTCCGATCCCGAAAGGGATGCCCACATTGCCGTGGTAGACAAGCTGATCGAAAAGTTGGCAAAGCCGGAAGTCCCCGTGCTGAGGTGCTATAATAAGGTTGATTTACTGCAGGATCCTACTGATTTGCCCGCAGGGGAGATGGACGTCTATCTCTGTGCTCGCAGTGGTGTAGGGTCTCAGGAATTGCTGGAGCGGATCGAGAAGACCCTTACAGGCAGTCTCCACCATGGCAGATTCCTGTTGCCCTATTCTCAGGCCGGTGTGTTGGAGATCCTTCACCGTCAGGCGCAGGTTCTCAATACAGAATATCTGGGAGAGGGCATTGTGATAGAAGCTATTTGCTCAACGGAATTGTTTGGACGCTACAGCCAATTCTTACAGGAGACTTTATCATAAGTTAAAGGGAGGATATTTCATGAAGGAATATCGTATTCCTACCAAAGATGCAACTGCGGAGTTTATAGAACGTCGTTCCAAATTCCTTGGTCATATTTTCCTAACGGAAACGGAAGAAGAGGCTCTTCAGCGGATCAAGGAAATGCGGGAAAAATATTGGGACGCGACCCACAATGTATATGCTTATATCATAAAAGACGGTGCTACTCGCTTTTCCGACGATGGAGAGCCCGGTGGTACTGCAGGGATGCCGGTGTTGCAGGTCCTTCAAAGGGAAGAAATCTATAACGTGACCTGTGTTGTAACCCGATATTTCGGTGGGATCCTTTTAGGCGCCGGCGGGTTGGTCCGTGCTTATGCCCACAGTGCAAAAATCGGTCTGGATGCTGCTGGCAGATCTATGAAACGAGTATGGAGCAGTATCTATATGCCCTGTCCTTATAGCTGGTTTGAAAGGATTAAATTAGAAGTACTTGCTTTTGGCGGTGTGATTCGCAATACGGATTTTGGCATGGATGTAGAATTCGATCTTCTTTTGCCGGAGGCACAGACCCAACCTTTCTTGGATAGAGTATTTGATCTGTCCTCAGGTACGATCGAAGGAATGATCGTGGGACAGGAATACCGTGCTTTCCCTATAGAATAAACAGGAAGAAGTGACGTATATGATCTTAACTGTTCGCGAGGATCTGGAATATCTGGAGCATATTCATCTTAGTGAGAGAGCCCAGTTCTCCGATCAAACAAGAGGTAGACTCCGGGAGGAGGAGCCTTTGGACATGGATGTACGAACCTGTTATCAGCGGGATTCTGATCGAATCCTCCATAGCAAATCTTTTCGCCGTCTCATGCACAAGACACAGGTATTTCTTCAGCCGGAGGGAGATCATTACAGAACCCGCATGACCCATACATTAGAGGTCTCTCGGATTGCCAGAACCATTGCCAGAGCCCTTAGGTTAAACGAAGACTTAACCGAGGCCATTGCCTACGGTCACGATCTGGGACATACCCCCTTTGGTCATGCCGGAGAGGTAGCGTTAACAGAGGTTATGGGTAAGCCCTTCCGCCATAATGAGCAGTCTCTCCGTGTGGTAGATGAATTGGAAAAAGACGGGCAAGGATTGAATCTGACCTACGAGGTACGAATGGGGATCTTGGGACATACCACAGGAAGTCCAATGCCGGAGACTTTAGAAGGACAGATCGTTCGTTTTGCCGATCAGATCGCATATATTAACCATGATATTGATGATGCTATGCGAGCTGAAATATTAACCAATCACGATATCCCTAAGGAAATCTCCGATGTATTGGGAGAGACGCACCGTGACAGGATAAATACCCTTGTTACGAACTTGATCCTCAATAGTCGTGATCGGGATACTCTCAGCATGACTGAGGAAGTCTATGCAGCCATGCAAGCGCTGCGTAGTTTTATGTTTGAACGAGTATATAAGAATCCGATTGCTAAGGGAGAAGAGTCCAAAGCAAGAAGGATCCTGCAACAATTATACGAATATTATATTAAACACCCGGAGGAACTGCCTCCGGATTTCCAGCCACAGCTTAGCTTTGAGGGCATGGAGCGAATTGTCTGTGATTATATCGCAGGAATGAGCGATAAGTATGCAATGTTTAAATATGAGAAGATTTTTATTCCCGCAGTTTGGCAGCTGCGAGGTTAGGAGGACAAGGTATGGCATTTTCTCCGGCATTTTTGGAGGAACTGAATAACCGTAACCCCATTGAGGATGTAGTAGGGCAATATGTATCCCTGACCAGAAAGGGAAATAATCTGTTCGGTCTGTGCCCCTTCCATGGGGAAAAAACCGCTTCTTTCTCAGTAGCTCCCGACAAGGGGATCTATTATTGCTTCGGCTGTCACAAAGGTGGAGGCGCTGTAAATTTTATTATGGAGGCAGAAAGTCTGTCTTATCCCGATGCTGTACGGTTTCTTGCCAAACGAGCAGGTATGGATGTGCCTGAGGACCCTGCAGAAAATTCTCAGTATAAGAAGAAGGAACGCCTCTGGAATCTATGTAAGGATGCGGCACGTTTTTTCCATCAGCAGCTGAAAACGCCGGCGGCAGCAGAGGTATGGGACTATATTCGCAAGCGCGGATTGAGCCCTTCTACCGTAACACGCTTCGGTTTAGGCTTCGCTCCCAATCAATGGACGGGCTTAATGGATGCTATGACCGCCAAAGGCTACGAAAAAGCTGACCTTTTGGAAGCAGGACTTGTTCTGAAACATAAGGAAAAGGGAACATTCTATGACCGTTTCCGCAATCGTCTCATGTTTCCTATTATCGATGTGAGAGGAAATGTGATCGGTTTTGGCGGTCGAGTCATGGATGATTCCACCCCGAAATATCTAAACTCACCGGAAACCTTGATCTTTAATAAACGACGGAATCTTTTCGCTATGAATGTGGTAAAAAAGACGAAGTCTGATTGTATTATTTTGACAGAAGGGTATATGGATGCCATTGCTCTTCATCAGTATGGATTTGATTGTGCGGTAGCTTCTCTGGGCACCTCCTTGACCCAAGAACACGCAGATCTTCTCAGTAAATATACAGACCAAGTGGTTTTGACCTACGACGGAGATGCTGCAGGACAAAATGCTACCCAGCGAGCAATCCCTATGTTGGAAAAAACAGGGCTAAAAGTTCGTATTCTGCGAATGCAGGGCGCCAAGGATCCGGATGAGTTCCTTAAAAAATTCGGTGCAGATCGATTTAAGCTTCTTCTGGAAGGTTGTGAGGATCAGGCGCAATATAGACTTCTGTCATTGCAGAAACAATTTGATCTGTCTGTAACGGAACAGAAAGTGGAATTTGCCGCAAAAGCGGCGGAATTGATCTCCTCATTTCCGTCTGCGGTGCAACGTGAACTCTACGGGATCCGTGCGGCGGAAATGGCAGGCTTGACTGCCGAGGTTATGAGTTTGGAAATCAAAAAGGCGTATAAACGTCGCCGTGCAATAGAACAGAAAGCACAAGAAAAACGGAATCTGGAAGTTGCTGCGTCTCGTCGGCCGAAAGCGAAAGAAATCGTATATGAAAATATGAGATCTGCTATGGCGGAGGAGACAGTGATACGGATGTTACAAAAGGATCCGTCCTTGTATCAGAGAGTGAGAGGGCTAAAGGAAGCCGACTTTTCGGTTCCTATGTTCGGTAAAATTTTCAGCACATGGGAGGAACATTGGAGAGAGGATATGCCTTTGTCACCGGGAGGTCTCAGTGATATTCTCAGTCCATTGGAAATGGGCCATTTGTGTTGGATATTACAAAATAACGAAGGCTCCCTTTCAGAGGTAGCTTTCGATGATTGTGTAAGACTTATCAGAGAGGAAGGAATTAAATCGGATGATTTGCTTGCTATGCAAGCCAGAATGAAACAAAAGAAAGGATACGGAGGTACATGATGGAAAAGAGACAGAAGCTTGATGTTCAGAAGACCTTAGACACTTTGATTGCAAAAGCAGGCAATCAGAAACTCCTTTCGGCAAAAGAATTGGTGGATACTCTTGAGGCTATTCATGCAACGGATGAACAGACTCATTTGATCTATGATGAAATTGAGGCTTGCGGTATTCGAATCGACGCATCTGAAGTTTCGGAATTGCTCCAAACTGTAGATGAGCCCGATCCCAGTCAAGAGGATCTCCTGTCTATTGAGGAAGAATCTATCGAAGATTCCGATAATCTTAGTGACGGCTTGAACACCAATGATCCTGTCCGCATGTACCTGAAAGAAATTGGCAATGTTGCTATGCTCACTCCTGAGGGGGAGATTGAATTGGCACGCAGGGTTCGCCATGGAGACGAAGATGCATTCAGCAAAATGGTGGAGGCCAATCTTCGACTTGTCGTATCCATTGCAAAGAAATTTGTTGGTCGCGGTATGGCGTTCTTAGATCTGATCCAAGAGGGAAATTTAGGGCTGATTAAGGCTGTGCGGAAGTATGATCCTGAAAAGGGCTTTAAGTTCTCTACCTATGCAACATGGTGGATTCGGCAGAGAATCTCACGTTCCATTGCAGATAATTCCCGAACGATTCGTATTCCTGTTCATATGGTGGATCAGATGAATCGTCTTTCTCGTGCTACCCACAAGCTGGTGCAAGAACTGGGGAGAGAGCCTTCGGCTCAGGAACTTTACGAAGCGACGGGATACTCTGTTGAGAAGATTACGGAGTTCCGTCAGATGGCGCAAGAACCTATTTCCCTTCAGGCACCGGTAGGAGATGAGGAAGACAGTCGTCTGGGAGATTTCATTAGCGGAAGCAAGGATCAAGAACCTGCGACGGTTGTGGATAACATAATGATGCGGGAACAAATCGCTACGATGCTGAAGTCTCTTTCTCCTCGATCGGAATTGGTTATTCGACTCCGTTATGGGCTGGAGGATGGACGGGCTTATACGTTAGAAGAGATTGGCGCAATGCTGGGAATTACTCGTGAACGAGTGCGGCAGCTTGAAGCAACCACTCTCCGTCAACTGCGCGTTCGCTCAAAATCCAAAAATTTAAAGGATTATTGGGATTAATTTTAAATTCATACTTGACAAAGTGAAAAAAATCATTATTATAGTATAGGAAATATATAAGAAGGAGATACAAAGATGCTGGATAAAATTATTTCCTACTTGGCACAGCAACTTGATGTTCCTGCCGATAATCTGGATGCCGATACTACGTTCGAGAGTTTGAATTTAGACTCTCTGGATATGGCAGAGATGATCATCGATATGGAAGAGGAAGTTGGCGTTGACTTTGAAATCGATGGCGAGGTTCGTTTGGAAACCATCGGTGAGTTGGCTGACTATATCGAGGATAAGCTGGACTAATTATTATTGTTTTAGCGTAATTATATACATAGCTTCGACTTATGACAAGGTCGCACTAGTTGGGGAGATAGCGGTGCCCTGTAACCTGCAATCCGCTATAGCAGGAATGAATTCCCGTATGAGGGGCTGTGCTGTATTGTCTGTCCCGAAAAGTGGTGTTGAGGAATCGGTCTTGCGCAACGGGCTCCCGTGAACCATGTCAGGCGGGGAACCGAGCAGCATTAAGCGGATCTGTCCGTGTGCCGCGAGCCAGCCGTTTCTGAGCTAACTGTCGGGGAAACGAGTATATCTCAGTTTCAGGTGCGGGTGTGCGATCTTGTCATGAGTCGAAGCTATGCTTAACCCTTGTGAACCCAATAACATGAACTGTTCCTATGACTTTATTGATTAGAGTCAGAGGAGCAGTTTGTTATTTGTGGAATTATTTGAGTATTTTATGAGGGATTACTTGATTTTTCTGTATTTCGGTGGTAAAATTCTATACTGGAATTCATGAAAGAAAGGAAGGCTTCCATGTATAAGTTCGACACGAAGGTTCAGTACTTGAAATATAGAGTTCTCCGCGAAGTGGCTCGTTTGGCTTGGGAGGATAGTCTTATGGAGAATATCCTTTCTATCCCTAAAAATATCGTCCCGGGTAACACACCTACCATGCGATGCTGTGTGTATAAGGAACGAGCAATTCTGTCAGAACGAGTCCATCTTGCTATGGGGCAGAATATTAACAGTTCTCGTATTATTGAGGTAATTGAAATCGCCTGTGATGAATGTCCGGCTGCAGGCTATGAAGTTACGGATACTTGTCGTGGATGTCTTGCTCATAGATGCGAAGGTGTTTGCAAACGTGGGGCCATTTCTTATGATAATAATCATGTTGCCCATATCGATAAATCTAAATGTATTGAGTGTGGTCGTTGTGCTACCGTATGTCCCTATGGTGCGATCATAAACAGAAAGAGACCTTGTCAACGCGCTTGCAAGGTAAAGGCGATTACGATCAAGGAAAATAACGCTGCATCTATTAATTATGATAAGTGCATTGATTGCGGTTCTTGTGTTTATCAATGTCCCTTTGGTGCAATTACAGATAAATCCTCCATTCTCCGTGTGATCGAATATCTAAAAGATCCGCATCAGAAGGTATATGCAATGGTTGCACCGTCTATTGCTTCTCAGTTTACTTATGCAAAGCCGGGCCAGATCATATCGGGATTAAAGGCACTTGGGTTCCAAAGGGTTGTTGAGGCAGCTTTGGGAGCAGATATGGTGGCTTGGGCGGAAGCGCAGGAACTTGCAGATAAGGGATTTTTAACCAGTTCTTGCTGCCCTGCGTTTGTTCGTTACATTGAGACGACCTACCCTGAACTGAAAGAGTATATTTCTCATAATTTATCTCCCATGGCTACTTTGGCGAAGAAAATAAAAGAAGCGGAACCTTCTGCAAGAGTAGTTTTTATCGGTCCTTGTACGGCAAAAAAAGCCGAGATTCTGAAAGAGTCTGTGTCTGAGTACGTAGATACAGTAATTACCTTTGAAGAACTACAGGCGCTCATTGACAGCAGAGAATTAGATATTACAGCTATGGAGGAAACGCCCCTTGAGGATGCTTCTCGTTATGGACGAACCTTTGCGCGTTCCGGGGGACTAACCGCTGCCGTGTCTCAAGCCCTTAAGGAGCAGGGGAGTGATTTTGAATTCTGTCCTATTACTTGCGACGGAATCGAAGAATGCCGTACTGCGCTATTTAGGAAGAGCAAGGGATTGTTGAGAGAAAACTTCATCGAAGGTATGGCCTGCAAAGACGGCTGTGTCGGTGGAGCCGGATGTTTAACGCATAGAGAGAACAATAAGGCACAGGTTGATAAGCATGGAGAACTGGCATTAGATCAGACCATTTCCGGTGCTTTGGAAAATGAAATCATTATAATTTAAAGGAGAGAATATCAACTATGGAACTATTTGGCGGTGTGATCCCTATTACCGGGGCATCCTTCTTTTTACTCTGTCTATTCGGCGTGCTGTTTGTAGGCTATTGCTTTGGTCGAATCACGATCAAAGGTGTGTCTCTGGGTGATGCAGGGGTTTTCATTATTGCTCTGCTTTTTGGTGCCCTTTTCTGCAAAGAGGGCGGCACAGTCAGCTTAGAAGCGAACGAGAAATGGCTTGACTTAGTAGAAAGCTTTGGCTTGGTTCTCTTTGTTACTGGTGTCGGCTTTATTGCAGGACCCAAATTTTTTGCAAATATGAAAAAGAACTTTAAGAGTTATGTTCTTTTAGGTGTGATTATCATTCTGTTTGGTGGTTTATCTGCCGTGGGATGCATTTGTTTAGGAAAATATGTCTTTGGATTTGGCGCAGAAACCATTCAGGATACAGATGGATTTGTGGCTATGATCGTAGGACTTCTTTCCGGATCCCTAACATCTACACCTGCATTTAGTGCCGCAAAAGCAACGGTTGCGCCTGAGTATCAGAGCCTCGTATCTGTTGGACACGGTATCGCTTATATTTTTGGTGTCATCGGTGTGGTTCTGTTTGTACAGCTGATCCCCAAAATCTCCAAGGTGGATATGGAAGCTGAACGCGCTAAGATCGCTATTGCTCAAAAAGAAGAGAAGGCTCGCAAGGAACGTAAACTTTTGAGTCTGGATCATATGGGTATTGCTGCTTTCGCTCTGGCGGCGATTTTGGGCACGGTGGTAGGAAAGATCAAGATCCCTATGAGCGGAAATGGGCTCTCCGGTACCTGCTTCTCCCTGACCACTACCGGTGGATGTTTGCTGGTATCCCTAATACTGGGTCATTTTGGCAAAATCGGCAGAATTAACATTACTCCCGCAACCTCCACTTTGAAGCTGTTCCGTGAATTGGGCTTAGTTCTGTTCCTTGTTGGTGCAGGTATTCCCGGAGGCGCTGATTTTGTGGATAATTTCAATCCGATGTACTTTGTATACGGCATAATCATGACGGTAGTTCCCATGTTTGTAGGATATTTCTTTGCAAAATATGTCATGAAGATGCCTCTGCTGAACAATCTTGGCTCTATTACCGGTGGTATGACCAGCACACCCGCATTGGGAACGCTTATTGGAACTGCCGGAACAGAAGATGTGGCCGCAGCTTATGCCGCAACCTATCCCATTGCTTTGATTGCTGTTGTTCTGGTTTCTCAGTTTATTATTCTGTTGTTCTGATTTTCCCGGAACATAAAAATAACCCCTGACTGTCAGCTAATCACTCTGACGGTCAGGGGTTACTTTTCATTGATTTTTGTATCTAACATCATTGGTTACCTCTCTTTCTGCAGGATGGATCGATTCGACGTTGAATTGCTTCCGCAAGACAATTCCTAAGGCAGATACGAACCCGGGGATCATATATAAACGGAAGAGAAGGGGAGTCGATCCTCATATATTTGACAAAGGATAAGATCCGCTGTGGTACCTTCAGCTGAGATATCTCCTTTGTGTCTATAGTTTAACAGAAAATTATCCAAAAAGCAAGATGGGATACTATACAAAATGCATAATCAAAATTCGTATATTTCTAACAAATTGTGCATCGTGTACAGCTTACGAAATCAATCAAATTTTTGAAATTTCTAATTTTTCGGCTTCCAAAATGAAGAAATCTGTGTTATAATACTCAGGTACTATGAAACTAATTGCAATCATCATTAATATTCGGTGATTGAGAATGGAGAGATATCATGTATAAGATCGTTGAGAAAAAGGTTCTGAATCCCACCGTGGTTCAGCTACAGATCGAGGCTCCTCTGGTTGCGAAGAAAGCAAAACCCGGTCAGTTTATCATCCTTCGTGTGGATGAGGCCGGCGAGCGTATTCCTCTGACCGTTGCAGGTACCGACGCAGAAAAGGGGACCGTTAAGATCATTTTCCAGATCGTTGGCGGAACCACTGAAAAACTCAGCCACAAAGAAGAAGGCGAATACATCCAGGACTTCTGTGGACCTCTTGGTGTTGCGACTCATTTGGACGGACTGAAGAAAGTCTGCATCGTCGGCGGTGGCGTTGGCTGCGCTATTGCAATGCCCATTGCAGAAAAACTCCACGAAATGGGTGTCGAGGTTACCAGCATTATCGGTTTCCGTAACAAGGATCTTCTGATTCTTGAGGATGAATTCCGTGCTTGCTCTGACACTCTGCGGATCATGACAGATGACGGTTCCTACGGCGAACATGGTAATGTTACCGTTCCTCTGAAGGAAATGCTTGAGGGCGGCAAGGAGTTCGATATGATCATTACCATTGGACCCCTGATTATGATGAAGTTTGTTGTTGCTACTGCCAAGCCCTTTGGCACCCCTGTTACCGTTTCTATGAATCCCATTATGATCGATGGTACCGGCATGTGCGGTGG
>JAZSAO010000451.1:0-4635 GCA_045601945.1 Faecousia sp.
CGATGAATTCTTCTTCCCTTTCTAAGCCTAATCTGCGGTGTTTGGCACCGGCGGCAATGATGACAGATTTGCCTAAATAGGTAGAATTTTCTCCTACGACCTCTTTCACTGTGCCGTCTCGAACCTCTACCACCGTGTCCATGTCAATATTGGCTCCCAGTGCCAGTGCCTGCTCCAGCATCTTCTGTGCCAGCTCGTTACCGCTGATGGCCTCAAAGCCGGGATAGTTTTCTAACTTGGGGGAATAGGTGATCTGGCCGCCGAAGGTGTCCTTTTCCAATACCAGAACAGACTTTCCTGCACGTCTGCCGTAAATAGCGGCAGTCAATCCTGCAGGGCCTGCGCCTACAATGATAATATCATACATAATATACTTCCTCTTTATATCCTATATATTTGGGGAATCGAATCAGTGGGACGTAGAAAGATAGTTCATCTGTGCATCCCGACCCCTATTACCGATTATTATACCAATTTTCCCCGCTGTAGTCAAGGAACAGACGGAAAGAATATTGTAAAACCGAAACTCTTTATTTCTCGATGTAAATGAACAGAAATCATTCAGGATTTTTTAGAAAAAACGGGGCTCATCCTTGCTTTTTAGGTTATTTTATGATACTATATAATAATTGTATAATGTCATAATTTAGCCTATTTGAATATGGCAAAATTGTAAAGGAGAATGCTTATGAACCCAAGGAAACTACTGCGTAGCGCCCTGTGCTTTGTTCTGCTTCTGAGTATGCTGGTGGGCTATATCCCCTTCGGTGCTCTGACTGCAAAGGCACAAGAAGATCCCCTGCCCCTTTTAGGGGAGGATGCCTATCAGACCGAATTAGAGGATTCCGTTGCCTATTTAGACGACGGTGAGAGTCTCGTTCCCACTTGGCCTCTGATCGCAAGACATTATCGGTTGCGGACAAACCCCTCTAACGCTCTGGACAGTGTAGCATATACCTATATGTCCTGTATGACCGTCATAAACGACCACGCCTACTATGTCCGTACCACAGAGAATCGCTCCAAGGCCATTTTGGCACGTGCCGCTCTGCAAACAAGCGGAACCGCATTTTTGACAGTTGATAACAGCAATACTGTCATTGATTTCGGAGAAGCAAAGGCTATGGACGGCTTGAAAATCAACGATCAATACTACCTTTTCATCGCAACCGGTAAGCCGAGCCAACAGATCCAACTTCTCCATACCACAGGGAACACCGCTACAACCAAGGGTGCCTTCACTGTAAAAAAAGCCGACGGATCTGCTTTAGAAG
Organism: Faecousia sp.; assembly: GCA_045601945.1. GTDB lineage: Bacteria > Bacillota > Clostridia > Oscillospirales > Oscillospiraceae > JAZOXB01. The sequence continues at coordinate 1,275 of JAZSAO010000451.1, forward strand.
TAGACAGGCTGACCATTCTGGAAGCAAATGGAAATCAAGTCACCCTCCTGCTTCGTGTCGATTGGGAGTTCTATACCACAACGGTCGACATTACCGCTATGGGCAACACTGCAACTGCAAGCTTTGCCTTTTCTCTTGAAGCTAATCCGACCAAAGAACTGGCAAAGGACGTTGCCGGAATCCCCCAGAGCTATCCCATTGGCAATGTCGGTCAGGTAAATCTTACAGGCATGGATTACGATAGCGACCGTCTGTACGTATCTGTTCTCGTTGATTCCTGCTCCATCGTTCTTGTATATGAAAATGTAAGCGATATCATTGCATCCGGCACCCAAAGTGCCATGCCTAATGCAGATCTTTCCATCCGAGCCAGCAATCCTGCCTATGAGTTCTGCCGCATTCAGGATCTTTCCATAATGAAAGGTGTGATCTACTACTGCACCAGAGCCCGCTGGATCGAAGAGAAGGATTACCGTGGAGATATTTGTCATTTTACAAAGGAGACCTCTCCTCGCCATGACATTATAGAAGGCTTCCGGGAAAGCGGTATTTATCTCCTAAGAGGCACCAGAAATTCGGATGACGTTGTTTTGAACCCCAAAACCCAGACCGGAGAATTGAAGGTTGTGAGCTTCAATGGCTTAGCTGACGACAAAAAGCGTGATGCATATTTTGCATTGGAAAGCGATACCCAAGGCTACTGGTATATCCGCTCTCTCAGCAAGGGATACAACTACGCCGGTGTAGAAGACACCAGCGAGCATTGCAAATATTATATCACCGCAAATGACGACGGTAGCGTTACTCTCGCTCCCTTGGAAAAGGGCAATAACCGCCAGCTGTGGTATCTCAGATCCGTTTCTTCAGATTTAACTTCCAATAAGGTATTTGCCCTTCACAATAAGGAAACGGGCTTGTATCTCAACAATGACAGTTCCAACAAAATCATCTCTACTAAAGATGGAAAGACCTATTATTTGGAGCAGTTGGAGGTTAGCGCAAGTTCCGGTCTGACTTTGGATAAGGTCCTGTTTGACGCAGATTTCTATGTTGCTGCCTACGGTGGTACCCATGGTTTGGCAAAAAACGCAACGGCAACCGAAGCAGAAACCCACTACAAAAATACGGGCAAGTCGGAAGGTCTCATGCCCAGCCCCCTCTTTGATCCCCATTACTATTTGGCAAACAATTCCGATGTAGCAAATGCCTACGGTGCAGACAATTATGAGAAGGCATATACGCATTTCACAACCTACGGATTCTGGGAAGGCAGACAGGGTTCTGTATTCTTCCACATTTCCGAGTACTACAGCCGTGGTCCCCTGTCCACCGACGCCGAAGATTATTATCATCAGAACTCCAATGAAAATCTTCGCTACACGCTATCCGGTGATAAGCTCCACATCCTGTACCACTACATCAGACGTGGTGCAACCGAGAATCTACAGCATGAGATCCGAGCCGGATCCGATGAGTTCGATCTTAAGGAATTTATCGAAGAATTTAAGATCCAACCTCCAACAGACGGCTATGCTCTGTTATGTGATTATGTTGCGGGTCTTATTCGGTTCAAGAATGCCACCAAAGCGGAATTAGAAGGCTTCCTTTTCGATGCCGAGGTATACAAAATGTATCCCGATCTTACGAAGGACGCCCTTGATAAAGCAAATATTCCCGGCAGCACCTATGAAGAACAGCTCAAAAATCATTGGGAACGGTCCGGCAGATACGAAGGCCGCACTGCAAGTATGTACTTCGCTCTGCCCTACTACACTTCTCGCTATCCGGATGAGGTGGTCAACCTTTCCAAGGGATACAATTATTTCATCAACACGGGCTTTCAGAAGGGACATATTGGCTCAGAATACGTGGCGATGGGCTTGGATCCGGAAAATCTGTGCAGACACGAGCAAAGGGCAACTGCCCTCCTACCCTCCTGCACCGGAGTTTGTAAACGGGTAGATTTCTGCGCAAAGTGTAAATTCGTAGTTCACATGGAGGCTTCCCCCGCCCTTTCCCATAGGGACACAGACGGCAATTCCAAATGTGATCTGTGTGACAATACCATTACAGATGACCTGCGTTCTCAGAGCGCACTATTGCAGCTTCCTACTCCCGTTCCCAACAACGAAGCGGTAACTGATCTAAGCGGCTTTGTCCACAAGTCCCCGGTCAAGCCGGAAGGCACCTATTACATAGTGCAAAAGAATCGGGACAGCATCTACCGTGTTTTCAATCCCCTGACCCAGAGCAACATCGGTACCATTGCCGCCACACAGGTTTTTGACATTAGGGGCGGTATCTTAGGGGTAGACCCGGATATGGGAGTAGAGATCTACTACAGCACAAGTAACAACGAAACAACCAACAATTATTACTTTAAGATGGAAGAGGAATACTTCTTAGGCATTCGAAACGGAAACAATCCTCTCATTTCAAACGAAATAATACGTAACACCAACAGTGTTAACATCCACATCACTCCGGATGTAGACGCCGGCACCATGAGCTTACTGCGTACCTGCAAGGACATCCACAATCCTACCGAAAATAAATCTGAGCACTTTCTGTGTCTGGAGCAGCGGTTGGGTATGGAATACTTTGAATGGAGTTACAGCCAGACCCGGAGACAGAGCGAGGATGTTATCTATCTCTACCGTCTTTTAGAAGACCGTTTGTACACTGAGGGACTCTACGCTGCCCTGCAGAAGGCTGTTAGCTACGTACCCAATAACGCCCTATATCAGCAGGATGTATATTGGGAATTCATTAGCATTTTGGAAGAAGCAAAGACTCTGTATGAAACATATAACGGCTTGACTCTGACCGCAGACGCCTTGGCTCAGAAGGACTCTCTCCAATCTATGCTGGATCAAAAGGAACGGAAGCTTCTGGATCTCATGAGCATTCTGTCCATCAATACCGAAAAGGTAGACGGCAGGACCGTTAGCTATTTCGGAGCCACCCTGTACAACTGGAATGAGGACGGAATGAACCAACTGGTTCAGGAATTAGAAAATTCGGATGCCAAGGGCTTCTACTTTGAAAATGCAGATAACAAGGGCAACTCTACAGCTTCCTTCAGTAACTATGATACAGCTACAAAAGAAAATGTGAACGGTTACAGCACCTATGCCCAGATGTACAGTTTTTACTCCGGTCTTGCTGCACCGGATCTGTACAAAGAAAAGAATCCCCCCTTCCATAACGAGAACGTTGTTGCCGCTGACTATTGGAGCATCAATACAATCGAGGGTACAAAGGAAGTTTACACAGACGTTCGCATCCCCTTTATTTATGACAAGGATGGCTATTACACCCTGGACAGCGATGCCAATGGCGTTTTCTTTGAGGGAGAACC
>JAZSAO010000452.1:0-1998 GCA_045601945.1 Faecousia sp.
CATTCAGGAGCACATTCTGGTTCTGGGTGAGGCTGTGGTTCAGGTGGGTGGACCCCAGATCCGCAACATCGGCACCATTGGTGGCAACACCTGCAACGGTGTTACCTCTGCCGACTCCGCTTCTACTCTCCATGCCTACGAAGCCATCGTAGAGCTAACAGGCCCCGAGGGTGTTCGCAGAATCCCCATTAAGGACTTCTACCTGAAGGCAAAAGTGGTTGACATTCGCCCCGGCGAGATCCAGACCGCTATTATTATTCCTAAGGAAAGCCACGAAAACACCCATGGCTTCTACATTAAATACGCTATGCGGAACGCTCTGGACATTGCCACCAACGGTTGCTCCGTGAACGTCCGTCTGTCCGAGGACAAGAAGACCTTCGACCGCGTCCGTGTTGCCTACGGTGTTGCCGGTCCTGTCCCCATGCGTTGCCCCAATACAGAGGCATTCATTAACGGTAAAGAAGTTACCATGGAGAACATTGAAGCCTTCGCACAGAAGGTTCTGGAAGACATTAACCCCCGTGATTCCTGGCGAGCATCCAAGGCTCTGCGTCAGCACGTTGCTGTAGAATCCGCAAAGCGTTGCATCATCGAATCCGTAAAACGTGCAGGAGGTGTTCTGTAATGGCCGCTCAGTATAAGCTTGTAAGATACAACCTCAACGGCAAGGACGTAGAGCAAATGGTAGATGTCCGTGCCAGCCTAACAGATATGCTCCGTAACGATTTCCGCATGACCTCCGTTAAGAAGGGTTGCGAAGTAGGTGAATGCGGCGCTTGCACCGTTCTCATTAACGGGGAAGCCTTCAACTCCTGCATCTATTTGGCAGTTTGGGCAGACGGCAAGAAGATCCGCACCTTAGAAAGCCTCCTTGGTCCCAACGGTGAACTGGCAGACATCCAGCAGGCCTTTATTGATGAGGCCGCTATCCAGTGTGGGTTCTGCACCCCCGGCTTCATTATGAGTTCCGTAGAGATCTTAGAAAGCGGGAAGGAATACACCGATGCAGAGCTCCGCAAGCTTCTGTCCGGTCACCTGTGCCGCTGCACCGGCTACGAGAACATCATCCGTGCCGTTAAGAAGACCATGTATAAGCGGCTGGGAAAAGAAATGCCCACGGAATGATCCCAACCTATCAATATGACTAAATATGAGTGCATTGCTCTTCGGAGGAATGCACTCTATTTTTGATTTTTTAAACAGGCTATAGTCCATAATTTGGGCTGGATTTTCTCAAAATTCACGTGGCAAGGCTCTCTTGGGGGGAGAAATCCCCTAAGAGAGCCTTGCGCGTTATGGTGTTGATTTTGGGATCAATTTACAAAGTAGGCTTTTGCGCTGTCTGCGTAGGCGAAGAGGGCTTTGCACAGTTCTCCCAACACACCGGTCTTATTGTTGCCGTAGGTTTCGGCAGCATATTGGAGGGTGGAAGAAACAGGAGCCTCGTCCTTAAAGATCTGCACGGACAGAACAGAGCGGAGTTCTGCGGCTAAGAGGGTATCTAAAGTGAAGGCGTAGAAATTGTACTTGGCATTATACAGTTCCCCATTTGTCATGGTCAGTGTCTTAGTAGTTCCGTCAATGCCCTCATAGCTGACCTTTAGAGTCAGATCTTCTACCTTTCCTGTATAAGATCCCATGGAGAAAATGAACTTGACCGTGACCTTGGAAGCCAGATCCAGCGCTTTGCCTTCCCATTTCATGGGAGCATTTGGTACGTCATTCAAAACCGAGTTTGTGGGATTCAATTCGACTGCATCCAAATCACAGAGATAAGCCTTTTGTGCGCCCGTCATATCGGCATCTGCAAGGGAATCTGTACGGTAGCCCTTAAAGATCTGTGCCTTTGCACCGTAGCGGAGGAGTTCTGCACAGAGGGTCTTCAGCTTTAAGGCTGCATTTGCCTTATTCATCTGGGCATAGGCATAGGTGGCAATGCTGTACTCGTCAATGGGGGAGTAATGGACTTGACCGTCCTTGGTGCCGTAGAGTACG
>JAZSAO010000453.1:0-3075 GCA_045601945.1 Faecousia sp.
CTACCCTTTGCATGGCTTTGGAGAGCCATAAGAGCAGTACTGTTCCGCAGAAGCAAGCTAAACACAGAGTTAAACGCACTTTACCATACGAATGAGGAAGCTTTGGACAGCCGACGACAGTTCTACCATCGTTGCGGTTTGTCCGTATATGATAAATAAATATATACTACATAAGGAGTATCTCAAATGAAAGGTATTATTTTAGCCGGCGGCAAGGGTAGCCGTCTGTATCCTATGACGAAAGCTATTTCCAAGCCCCTTCTGCCTATTTACGACAAGCCCATGGTTTACTATCCCCTGTCCGTCCTGTTAAGAGCAGGGATCAAAGACATTATGATCATTACCGCTCCCCCCGATGTAGACAGCTATAAGCGTGCTCTGGGTGACGGTAGCCAGTTCGGTGTCAACATCTGCTACGGTGTACAGCACGTGGCAAGAGGCATTGCAGATGCATTTTTAATTGCCGCTGATTTTATTAACGGTGACCGTTCCTGTCTGGTTCTGGGTGACAACCTGTTCCACGGCGCACAGTTAGAGAGCCTGTTAAAGGCCGCTGTGGCTCGTGAAGACGGTGCCACGATTTTCGGCTATCCCGTTATGAATCCCAGAGATTTTGGCGTAGTAGAATTTGACGAGAACAACAACGTTATTTCTATCGAAGAGAAGCCTAAGGAGCCTAAGTCCCGTTATGCTGTTCCCGGTCTGTATTTCTATGACGGTAAGGCTGTCGAGTTGGCTCGTACCCTAAAGCCCTCTGCTCGTGGGGAATTGGAGATCACAGGCCTCAACGAAGAATATCTGAAGCTGGGCGAACTCCATGTAGAACTCATGGGTCGCGGTATGGCATGGCTGGACACCGGCACACCCTCCGGTATGCTCAGTGCCGCTCACTATGTAGAAGCCATTCAGGCCCGTCAGGGTCAGTATGTTGCCTGTCCCGAAGAAATCGCATGGGAAAAGGGCTTTATTACCGATGAGCAGCTTGCCGCCATCGGTCAGGAATTAAAAATGACGGAGTATGGTCAGTATCTGACCGCATTGTTAGAGAAATGAACGATACATTACAGCGAATCCTTCCCACGGTACAGAAGCCTGCCCGATACGTAGGCGGTGAGTACAAGGAAATTATTAAGAATATAAAAGACGTAGATCTTCGGGTGGCTTTCTGCTTCCCGGACACCTATGAGATCGGCATGTCTAATTTAGGTATGCGGATCCTCTATGCCATCATGAACCGCATGGACGGAGTATGGTGTGAGCGTGTATTTGCCCCTTGGGGAGATATGGAAGATGCCATGCAGAAGGCAGGTCTCCCCCTCTACGGTCTGGAAAGCGGAGATCCCTTGGTAGACTTTGACATGATCGCCTTTACCATTGGTTATGAAATGAGTTATACCAATGTGCTCAATATGCTGAAATTGGGCAATATCCCTCTCCACGCCAAGGATCGTAAAGGTTTGGAGCATATGGTTTTTGCCGGTGGCGCCTGTATGTATAATCCGGAGCCTTTGGCAGAGTTCTTTGACTTCTTCTGCATTGGAGAAGGAGAAGAAATGACCCCTGAAATTTTGGAACTGTACCGTAAGGCAAAGAAGGAAAATTGGGAAAAAGAATCTTTCTTACAGGAAGTTGCTAAAATTGAAGGTGTGTATGTTCCCTCTTTCTATGAGCATATTTATAATGAAGACGGAACTGCGAAAGAAATCAAAATTGCCGAAGGCGCTCCGAAAAAGGTCACCAAACGGATCATTCAAAATTTGGATGATGCCCTGTATCCTACGGATATGATCGTTCCCAATTTGGAGATCGTCCATGACCGTGCCAATTTAGAGGTTATGCGTGGGTGTATCCGTGGGTGCCGCTTCTGTCAGGCAGGGTTTACTTATCGGCCTGTTCGTCCCCGTTCCCCGGAAGCCCTGTTACAGCAGTCCATCGAGTCTCTGGAAAATTCCGGCTGTCATGAGATCACCCTATCCAGCCTGTCTACTTCTGATTATAAGGAACTGCCCAAGCTGGCAGAGGGAATGCTGGATTATTGCACCCCCAGAAAGATCAACCTGTCTCTTCCCTCTCTCCGGGCGGATAATTTCTCCCGTGAACTGATGCTGAAGCTACAGCAGGTTCGTAAGAGTGGACTTACCTTCGCTCCCGAAGCCGGTACCCAGCGGCTGAGAGATGCCATTAACAAGAACGTTACGGAAGAAGAGATCTTAGAAACCTGCCGCATCGCCTTTGAAGGCGGCTGGAATAACGTAAAACTGTATTTCATGCTGGGCCTGCCTACAGAAACCGACGAGGATGTTTTAGGCATTGCGGAACTGGACTATAAGATCCTGAAAACATGGAGAGCCCATGCAAGCAACAAAAAGCGCGGCTGTCGGATCCATGTAGCAACCGCCTACTTTGTACCCAAGCCTTTTACCCCCTTCCAGTGGGAAAAGCAGATCTCTCCGGAGGAATATATCCGCCGTCAGAGATTGTTAAAGGAAAATATGCCCTCTAAGAGCATCGAGTATAATTGGCACGCCGCCGACGTCAGCCGTTTGGAGGCTGTGCTGGCCCGAGGCGATCGTCGACTGGGGAAGCTACTGGAAACCGTAGTGGAAAAGGGCGCCCGTCTGGATGCATGGGATGAGTATTTTAACTATCAAATGTGGTTAGATGCTTTCCAAGAATGCGGGATCGATCCGGATTTCTATACGGTCAGAGGCTACGGAGAGGAAGAACTTCTGCCTTGGAATGTGATTTCCGACGGGGTACAGGATGCCTATCTCAAGAGAGAGCGCAGCCGAGCATATCACTCCGAGACCACTCCCGACTGCCGCACACAGTGCAGTGCCTGCGGTGCCAACTGTCTGCTGAAGGGAGGCAAGTGTGATGGATAGAATCTTATTCGAAAAGACCGGTAAGGCGGTCTGGATGTCCCATTTGGATACCATGCGGCTCATGCAGCGGGTGTTCCGTCGGGCAGGTGTGCTGCTGCACCACTCTCAGGGCTATACTCCCCATGCCTATGTTTCCATGCCCCTGCCTCTCAGTGTAGGTATGGAAAGTCTGTGTGAAATCTTAGAATAT
>JAZSAO010000454.1:0-8674 GCA_045601945.1 Faecousia sp.
GTAAGGGCGGCGCTGTCGCCCTTACGGTACACCATATGGGGGTGTACTGGTTTCGACGGGGGTAGTGAGGCTGGAATAGCGGGTCGTGGCACCTGACCACGATAAAACGGGTAACTTTTTTAAATTAACTGACAACAATCAGTACGCTTTTGCTGCTTAATTAGCGGCCATCCTCCCCGGAAGGTCTACGAGCCGGGCTAGGGTGTGATTTGAGTAGAGAACGTGAGTGCGGTAAGCTTTGCCTGTACCACGCATTGATGAAGCTACCAAATAGGTCAGGGTGTCGTTTCCCGGGCCTGTGAGGGAATGTAAATAATCGACTGCACCCGGAGAAGTTCTTGTCAAGTTATTTTCGGACGGGGGTTCGACTCCCCCCGCCTCCACCAGAAAACGACAGATTCCGACAGGAATCTGTCGTTTTCAACTAAAATTATATCATATTTGCTTTGCAAATATATCATACAGCAACGCCGTATATCATATCGCGTTAGCGATATATCATTGAAAGTTACGAATGATATGGTATAATTGCAAAAAAGGAGGGCTGTTTATGAGATTATATAGACCCGTTGGACAGGCGGAACTGGATTTGATCGCTAAGACGGATTACAGGGAATATCCTCCAAGGCTTCCTGAACACCCCATTTTCTATCCTGTTCTGAATGAAAAATACGCCCGAGAAATTGCTGAGAAATGGAACAAGAAATCTGCTGATTCGGGTTATGCGGGATTTGTTACAACCTTTGAAATTGACGATACCTACATTTCCAAATTTGATATCCAAACAGTAGGAGCAAGTTATCATCAAGAGTTTTGGATTCCGGCAGAAGAATTAATGGATTTTAACCGTCATATTATTGGTAAAATTAAGGTCGTATGATTTTTTGGATCGATAGAAGGTATAAAAATGAATACAAGGATTCTGCAAAAGCATCAGGGATCCGATATCGGTTTTATGATTACGGTAATGGTTTTGACCCAACGATTGTAGAAGCAATAAAAAGATTCATTGTTTTTTTGAGAAAATACTATTATTTTCCTATTCGGCTGAATATATTATTTTGTAATACTCCGGCTTTCAAGCATCCTATAGATCATCATACATATTACGGTGCTTTTTACAGCATGGACGATGAAAAAAGACGGATTTATCCCAGAATATCAATTGCTGCGAATGTGGGAGACAAGCATTCTTTACAAGATATATTTTTTACATTGGCTCATGAGATAACCCATTATTATCAGTGGTATTTCTTAGAGGATGGCAAAAGGACGGAAAGAAGCTTGGAAATGGAAGCAAATAAATGGGCCAAGTACATTTTGGAATTGTATTTTAATGAATATTCTGAAAAAATAAATGATAAACAGGAGGCTACTTATGGAAACGATTAGAATTCAAGATGACCTGTACACCTATGTGAATCAAGAAACCTTAGACAAGCTGGTAATCCCCGAGGACAAGCCCTATGCAGGTGGCTTTGCAGAACTGGCAGAGGGTGTGGAGAAGATCATGATGGGTGAGTTCGAGGCTATGGCTGAGAGCAAGGACTATCCCAATGACCACATGAAGAGAGCCTGCGAACTGTATGCCATTGCAAAGGATGTGGAGAGAAAAGAACGGTTCGGCATCTCCCCTGCTCTGAAGCTGCTGTCTACCATGGAGGAGTGCAGAACTTTGGCAGATCTCAGCACCATGTTCAAGACCTTTGCAGTAAAGGGAATCCCTACGCCTATTAATATCGGTGTGGACACGGATATGAAGAACACCAAGCAGAGACTGGTCTATATCCAAGGTCCCGGCGTGATCCTCCCCGATGCTTCCTACTATAAGCCGGAAATGGCAGAGCAGAAGGCACAGATCCTGGCTCTGTGGGAGAACGGTGCAAAGCTGGTCATGGCAAAGACAGACCTGAGTGCGGAGGAACAGGAAGCCTATATTGCAGATACCCTTGCCTTTGACGAGATCCTGGGCGGTCTGGTTAAAACCAGCGAGGAATGGTCCAGATATATCGAGATGTACAATCCTATGGAGACAGAAAAGGTTGCGGGGATGCTCTCTACCCTGGACTTCCCTGCTATTCTCAGAGATCTGTTTGACAAGGTTCCCGATACCGTTGTTGTAACGGAGCCCAGATTCTTCGAGAACTTTGCCAAGGTGTTGAATGAAGAGACGCTCACCCTCTATAAGCACTGGGCCTATGTTACCGGCCTGCTCCGCGCCTGTCCCTATCTGACAGAGGAACTCCGTGATCTGGGCGGCATGTATATGCGTGCAGTTATGGGCGTTGCTAAGATGCGGTCTACAGAGAAGTTTGCCTACGGTCTTGCTTCCGATATGTATTCCGAGCCTGTTGGTATCTACTACGGCGAGAAGTACTTCGGTGAGGAAGCAAAGAAGGACATTACAGAGATCGTCTATCAGATCATCGACACCTACAAGGCGCGGATCAAGACCAATGAGATCCTTGGGGACGAGACCAGAGAGAAGGCAATCTTGAAGCTGTCTAAGATGGGTGTTAAGATGGGCTATCCCGATAAGGTAAGACCCATTTACGAGAAGCTGACATTTAACACCGAGGCTTCCCTCTTCGATATTATGATATCCCTGCAAGAGATCCGTGAATTGGACACTTTGAGCAAGCTGGATAAGCCCACTGAACCCGAAAACTGGCAAATGCCCGGTCATATGGTCAATGCTTGCTACGATCCTTTCGTAAACGATATTACCTTCCCCGCTGCGATCCTGCAGGCGCCCTTCTATTCCTTGAAGCAGAGCAGAAGCGAGAATCTGGGCGGTATCGGCGGTGTCATCGGCCATGAGATCTCCCACGCTTTTGACAGCAACGGCGCCAAGTGTGACGAGAACGGCAACATTAACGACTGGTGGACGGCAGAGGACTTTGCCCGATTCGAGATCAAGGTCAACCAAATGATTGCGCAGTTTGACGGCATTGAGCTCCCCTGGGGCAAGGTCAACGGAGCCTTTATCGTCAGTGAGAACATGGCAGATAACGGCGGCATGGCCGTCACATTGGATATCATGTCCAAGACAGAAGGTGTCTCCTATGAGGAATACTTCCACAATTGGGCACGGATCTGGTGCGAGAAGGCAAAGACCGAATATCTGCAGATGATCCTGTCTGTGGATGTACACGGTCCTTCCATCCTCCGCGCCAATATGCCTCCCCGTAACTTTGCAGAATGGTACAGAACCTTTGATGTAAAGGAATCGGACCAAATGTATATTGCACCGGAGAAGCGAATTGTGATTTGGTAAGGTGGAGTTTATGAAACCGACTCGGCAACAGGTATCTCATCTCATGAGTCATTACAGGGACTACACAGGAACCGTGATCCGGAAACGCAAGACCCTGTTCGGAGGCAGTGTGATTACCCTCCAAACAGACAGCGGTAGGGTGAAATTCAAAAGCGGTAAAGGGATGTATGATTGGATTTCCATAGGGAGCCAATGGACAGTAGGTCTGATTGGACAGCAACTCATTAATATTCGTCCCGGTGAGCGAGAGTATGGACAAGGCTAATCGGACAAAGACAGAGCTGGAATATGCGCGTTTTGATATCATCAGCAAGATAGCAATGTGTTTTATTTTGATGCTTACAATCGTTTTGATTATGATCTTTCTCTTTGCGAAGACCGATGAATGGAAGATTCTGTTTGGTTTGCTCTTGATGATAGACACTGTGGTGATCATTTTCGTTGCATCAAAGATTACCAATAAACGCACTACATATTTACAAAAGTTACAGAATGAAAGAAATGGAATAAAACGAACCGGACTTTTTAAAGAAGTTTATGATGCACACAGGCACGACGGATTCGAGTTCAGCTTGATCTACGATAAATTGCTATATGAAGAATATCATAATAACGCTATTGATATAGGTGTGCTGAAAAATAATCACGAGTTTTCAATTGCGATCGACGAAAAGACGATTTCAATGATTGTTGATGAAGAAACGGAGCAACCGATCGAGGAAGAAATTCCGATAGCTGATATTTCTACAATGGATCAAATTTATTTGATCATAAATGGCTTTATCAATGGGCATTCATAGTGGATTTTTGCTTTATGTTTTGCAGAGAAATCGTAGCCACGACCTTTGATGGAATATTCTATCAAAGGTCGTGGCTTTTTCGGTTATCTAAGTGTTAGACTAATTGGCCGGTGGCGCAGCTATATACGATCTGAGAGATCTGGCAGGCATAGTTTAGGAGAGCGATATGGTTTTCGGTATCTCGCTTTATATTCCCGTTTGTAGCCCGGAAGATCTGCAATTTTAAGATTTGCTGGTTCTTAAATCGGATTTTCATGTATACCTCATTGGTGGAAAAACGTGTGCTTCTATCAGAAAGTTTCCAGACAGATGCAGTATTCCACTCTACAATGAGATTTTCGTCGTCATAGGTTTTGAATTCTACAATGTCATCGAGATAGAAGGAATGTGCACCGAATTCTCCCCTTTTCCGAATGACACCGAACAATTTCTCGCGATTGACATACAGTGAATCCCCAGCAGCGGTAGTAAAGGCTTCTGTCAGCTCGTGCTGTAAGAGCCATTGGGAAAATTCATTCATCATAGTATCAAATCCTTCCACAAATTAAGCTGCACTTAGGCTAAAATAAAAATCAGCGCAAATAAGAGGAAATAGAGACCATAGAACGCAGTTAAGACAATACCTGCGATCTTGCCGATCTTGCCCATAACTTTTGCGGCAATGTTCTTTCCACCGGCACTGACTCCGTAATAAGCTGCCATTTGCTCCGCTCTTTTTACCTGCTTGAGACCTATGCTGCCAAAAATAATGGCCAAAATGGAGCAAATGGGGAACCATGCCATGATGGTGGAAGCAAGGGATTTATTGAACGCGGATTCGACACAGGCCTGGATCTCGGGATTTGTAACAGGGGCGGTCTGAGGTGCTTGTGTATACATGGGAGGCTGGTTGGGATAATTCATGTTAGGATACGGCTGGGTGTTCTGCTGTGGATAGCCATACTGATTCTGAGGATCGAATACAGGCAGAGGCTCTCTCTGCTGGGGCTGTTGAGGCATAGCCTGAGGGTCAAGGTTGTTCTCTTCCATAATTATTAAACCTCCATTTATAATATATTCTTATACAGTTTGTTCATGGCAAGCTGACATAAGTCTTTCTAAGAACATAGATATCTCGGTGTCATATTTTGTAGTATCAGTAACTCTTAGCTTGGAATGGCCTCCTGTTTCATAAAGGACAAATTTTTTTTCTTTGCTGGGACAGAGGTCAAACATTATCTTGGCATTATCGGGTGTGGAATACGGATCCATTTTGCTCTGGAGCATGAGAATCGGTTTATCCATTCCGCCAATCACATCAATAGGGCCTATGGTCATAGAGTGACCCGTATATCGTTTAAACCAATAATCGATACACTGCAAAACGGGAAATAAGAGTTTCTTCCGCTCGATCAAGTGGTTCTTCATGGATTCGCGGAAGTTAGCAAACATACCCTCTGTGACGATTCCTTGGACACATGAGGGACAATCCGGTGAGGTAATGGCAAACATACCACCGGCGGCACCAATGCAGATCCCGTGGAAAACAACGGTTTCAATGCCATAATTTTTGCTGAGAAATTTTACCCAAGCGATGGCATCCTTGCTTTCTTCAAAGCCGAGGGTAATGTATTCTCCATCGCTGAGCCCATGAGCTCGAGAATCTATGACAAGAACATTAAAGCCGTGATCGGAATAGGGCTTTGCGAAATAATACCCGTATCGAAGGCTATCGGTTCTGCCGGAAAGGATCACAACGGCTTTATCATAGCCCATATCATAGTACTCTCCGTATAAGTTCAGCCCATTATTGACAATGTGAACATCTTGCTTAAAGGTATTATGTTTTGCTTGCCATGCGAGACCTTCTTGATCCATTTGAATCGTCAATGGATCTTCGCTTGAAAGCTGTCTCCCCCACTGTTCTTTGTTGTGGCGTTTAAGGGTGGCTGTGTAGATCTGATAGGAAGCATATACGATAGAAAACAAATAGAAACCTACAGAGAATATAACCCAGATAAGAATAATGGTAATGATCAGTTCTGTGGACATTACTTTCTCCCCTTCTTTTTATCTGCTTTCACTCGCACATCCAATTCTCTGCGTAGTTCCAGTACTTTTTGATAAACGATTTCATTTAAGCGAGTAATATCTTCTCTGGTGGCTTTGGGACCGGAAAGATAGGAAGCAAGATCAATGGATTCACCAATCATCAAATGTACTCTCTTAAAGAGACCGTAGTTACCGTCTGTGATCACAGGAACGATAGGCGCGTTTGCTTTCAGTGCGATGAGAAGGTAACTGGAATAAAAGGGCTTAATGGTGCCATCATCGGTGTTGTGGCCTTCGGGGAAAATTTGTACTAAGTGGCCTTTCTTGATTTCACGGATGCTTTCGGATACAAAATGCATACTCTTGGTTACTCGATTCGCCTGAATGCCACCCCAGAACTTCATGCCGAAACGAAGGAAGGCATTCTTAAAGGCGTGCTCCGAAGCAACTACATATAATTTACGTGGGAAAAAAACAAAGACATTTAATACGTAATCCAGAGGGTTAAAATGGTTGGAAATAACCAATGCGCCTCCACGTACACGCTTGGAAACATTAGGAGATTCATAGTATATTTTGGTCTTAAAATACAAACATTGGAAAGGATAGCCGGTGATCACGCCGATCCAGCGAAATATATCATATAGAAAATTCATTTCTTTTCCAGCCTACCGATCTGAGAAATGGTGCGAGGAAGGAGATAAGACATCAGAAAGGCTATCATACACGCTGCTGCAACTATAAGGGTCAGAATAGATACATATCCATTTTGCTTTAAGAATACCAGAATCAAACCGGAAGCTACACCTGTGGATGCACCTTCAAATAGGCCTTGGATCGCGAAATACATTGAGGAAGCAGTTTCTTTTTCTTCCTTTCGTGTCGCGGCTCTTTGAGAGGGTACGATATAGGTGACGGAGAAGAAGGCACCGATAGCAAAGGAAACGATCAAGCTACAGCCAATAGCAAAAGGATAAATAAGACCTTCGGGAATAAAGCGGATCAGTCCCATCAAAGACATACCGATCGAATATACGAGAAGTATATAGCGATAGGCGTAGCCTAAGCCGCGTTTCTGCATAACCTTATTGTATAGAATAATGGTAAAAGGAACCGGCACAAAGCAGGATGCCATTACGAAAGTCATATTTAAGCCTGTGGTAGAGAAATATTCGTTAATACCGCTCAGGAAAAGCTGCAGACCGATATTCATAACAAACAGGGTGCAAAGCCACAAAAGATAGGGCTTATCCTTCAATGTGAAAGTAAGTGATTTGCGGAAGGTAGGCTTATCCGAAGGGGTGACCTTGGTTTCATTCTTACTGTTTTGCTCTTTCAGCAGGAACAGCGGGATCAGCATAGTCAGAGAAAGAGGAATGAATAACAGTGCTACAATGCGGATATTGATGCTCATGCTGACAAAAGCAGGAACAAGAGCATAGCCTAAGCTGAAATATACCACGTCGCAAACGGATTTGGTGTTGGACAGCAGAACAATGTCTTTCTGAGAATCTGTTACCTCAGCGAAGGTTGCGTAGTAAGTGATCATGGTCAAGGTATAGGAGGTATAGAAGACCAGAAGCCAGAAACCGAACCAAATGGTATTCCGTATACCGGCGGTGGGTTCAATGGGTAACAGGAACATTAAGTAAGCTAAAATCATTGGAATATATCCCATGACAATGGCGGTTTTTCTCTTTCCCCATTTTGATTGCAGGTTATCTACAAAATGAGACAGGGGCAGGTCGATCAGACCGTCCACTACTTTTGCCAGTAAAATCAGAACGCTCCAAAGACCTGCGGTTACAAGGTCCTTGTTGAGATAGGTCCAAGATTCGATATGGTCTTCAAAACCACCGACAAGAAGGGCACTGCAAAGATAAGAACCTACAATCAGGTTCAGCATATTGACTCCGAGACCGGAACAGCCGTACAATATGACATTTCTCTTAGTCGATAATTTTTTCATATGTATTCCCTTTCTGTTTTCTAAAGATTACTCAAAGGAGATGGTCATGCAACAAGATAGATTTTGTACGGGAATTTGGAAAAAATCTGCGAATATCCCCTGCTCTTTAGCGTTTTCGATTACAGAATGAACGACATCTTCTGTTTCGGGGGAATAAAATACGGTAATGATATCCCTACCCTGTTTTGTAAGAATCGTTTGAATGGAGCGGAGGGCAGTTTCCTCCAAGCTATTACCGATTGCAATAAGATCTTTCCCTGAGAAGGAATAGTACTCGTTTCGGTGAATGTCCATGTCCTTGTATCGGAAGGTATGGTCTTTATTGGCAATGGACAGAACAAGCAAATTGTTTAAGACCTCTGTAATTGAATCCATGACCGGTTGGAAATCTGTTTCCTCAAAATCAATGATAGGCAAAGCTGCATAGCATTCGGCGATGGTACGAGTATTGAGAACGGTAATGTTCCCCTGCGTATACAGCTTCTTTGCCTGCATTGCGGTGAGGATCCCATCGGAACTGTTGGGGAATACGAAGATTCTTTGACAACGGCATTTTTCAAATGCAGCGAGATAATCGCCGGTAGAGACACTTTCATC